>JAGOBX010000436.1 GCA_017999075.1 Candidatus Babelota bacterium
ACGGGATGGCGCCTGTTGTTTTTGCCGCATCTGAAATAATACTCTTCGGCATAAAAATAAATTCAGCCTCAGAATCTATAAATCGCTTGATAAGCCATGGACATGCTACACGATCTACGTGGACATGTGAACGAGTTATCCATTTCATAATATTTCTCCGCTTAATTTATTTTTTAACATATCAAAATTATTATCCATATTAAAATTCACAAATTTATTATTTTTACATTTCACAGGCTAAATATTTAAATCTTGACCTTTCTACATTTATGTGTTTTACAATTCAAACCTAAATTTATTTTTAATTAATCAGATACGATAAAAATTATACTCTTAAAGAAATTTTAGAAAAAGCAGAATGAATTATCTATTGATTATGATCTGCAATAGGAGCGGTTTGGAATGAAAATTAAAATGACATATATTTGCATATCAATTTCAGCAATATTTATTATTCTCTTATCCTGTACACCAACACAAACAACAACGGTTATTAAAACTGAAATAAAGCAATCCGGCGAGGCACATTCTTCAGATAAATCTGTTCTTCTTTCTACTCAAAATGATTCTCAATCTGAAAAAACAAAATCTGAACCTTCAGGGGCAGTGTCAGATGATCTTTCGGCTTTGCTTGCAGGCAAATCCGGAAAAGAACTCCTGAATGCTCTTATGTCTTTATATGAAAAATCCCAGGATGAAAAAATAAAACGTGAAATTGAAAGAAAATATGAAGAGACACTTATAAAATATTTTGCAGACGAAATCTGCAAAGATGAAATGCTTAATAAAATTCCTGCCCCAAAAGTTCTGGCTATTTCAGGCTTTCGTGATAATGAAGGGAAAAAATCAACCGAAGGTATAAGCTGGGCAAACCGTCTTGCGATTGAAATAGCAAATAGAAATAAAATTAAACTCGTAGACAGGGAAAATGTTGATAAAATTATTGATTTAAAAAACTTTGAGTTAAGTGATTCGGCAAATATCTCAGAACTTGCAAAGATGGTTAATTCATCAGCGATACTTATGGGCAATCTCAGCAGCACAGTTGAAATATCAATAGTTTCACTTGACGGACAGATTATTGGCGGGACTTATGAGAACAGGCTGACTTATCCTAAAGATAATAACATTGCAAATTACATATCAGCAGAACTTAAAACAGACAGTAATCCTTTCGGACTTAATATTAAAACAGATAAAAATCATTATAATGTCGGAGACAGTGTAATATTTTTCTGTGAGGCTGCAGAAAATTGTTATGTTACATTATTTGCGATTCAGAGAGATAATTCCCTTTCTCAGCTTTATCCGAATTACTTATCTGATTCAGGGTTTCTGGAAAAGGGGAAAAAACTTCAGATACCGGCGCAAGATGCAAAGTTCAGTATAACAGCAGAACCTCCTGCGGGTAAACAGAAAGTTTTTGCAATTGCCACAGAAAAGCCGGGTAATGCCTCTCCGTTTTTTTATAATAAGACAAGAGATATAAATCCGCAGGTTGCATTCCGCTCACTGAATAATCCCGAGACAATTTATCAGCGTACAAGAGATTTGAAAATTACATTAAATGAAAATGCCGTTAAAGATTCCAACAAATGGACTCAAGTAAATTTTGAGTTTAATATAGAGAAATAAAAGTTTTTACAATTCTAACAATTTTCAAGAGGGGATGATAAAAAGTATGAAAAATATTAAGCTGCATTACCAGAATGTACTAATATTCATAACTATTTTATTATCAGCTAATTTATCCTTTGCTTCATCAAGCAAGTTAGATTCAGAAAATATAAAAATCAATTTAATGCCATTTTATAAATATAAAGAGGACAGCTCATCTTCAACAAAAGAAATTCAAATTCTATATCCGTTCTTTAAACAAAAAACAGAAGGAAAAGATCTAAAAATATTCAGAATTTGGCCTCTGCTTAATAAAAATGACAAAATAATAGATGAGTTTCTTGATGTATTCACATTAGCCTCTATTTTATTTGTGCATGGAGATTCTCAAAAAATATTTAGTATCGGACTACCTTATTTGCTCAGTTATAAAAAAGGAGATTCATACTTATATTTATTCCAAGATGCCAAGACATTCAGCTTATTTACACTTCCGATATTCGGATTTAGAAAAAACTCAGAAAAAACAGAATTTAATTTTTTAAATTTATATCATTTACCGGAAACGGTAGGTACCGGCGTGTTTCCCATTTTTGGATATAAGGATGAATTGAAATATCTGGCATTTCCTTTTGTCTGGTTTAGTTGGGGTGACAAAAATGATGACAAAAGATTCATTCTATTTCCAATTATCTGGTTTAATTATTTCAAACGCTTAGAGCACTTTGTATTTTTTCCTTTTGTGGGTATTTTTCCACACTCATTTGATTATGATAAATCCGGATTTGCATTATTTCCTTTTGTATGGTGGGCTTTTGATAAAAAAACAGGTTCGGGGGATGACAGAGATTATTATTTCCATGCATTTCCTTTCTATGGCAGTTGGAGAGGTTTTTCAGGGAAACAGCAGGGATACATTTTATATCCTTTTATATGGTGGAATAAACATCATGATGAAAGTTTTTCTTTATTCATTCCTTTTTATATGCAAAAAAAAGATAAAAACATTACCAAGATATTTTCATCAGTGCCCCCGGCTTATATGTATGATGAAAAATTGAACGATGGGTCTAAATTCTTATCTTATAAATATATCTTCCCGTCTATATGGACAGAAAAAAATTACAGGAGAGATTACAAAACTTTTCATTTTATTCCTTTCTTTGGCAAATGGCAAAAAAAAGATTATAGTGGCTGGTATTTTTTATTCCCTATGTTATACTCAAATAGTATTGTGTCTCCGGAGGGAATAGTTAAATTTACAACTAAATGTTATTTATCTCTGTTATGGTATAATAAAGACCATATAGATAATAAAGGTTATTTACATTTAATCCCGTTTTTCGGATATTGGAAGAAACAGAATGAGTATTTCGGGGGTTATTCTTTATTCCCATTATGTTGGTGGCAAAAAAATTATGTTTCTAAAAAAAGTTTTTTATATCTGCTTCCCTTTTTTGGAGAATGGAAAGAAAAAGGCAAATATAAGAGCAGGTTCTTAACAATCCCACCGGTTTATTATAAAGACGAATACTCCAGTAATACTATAATAGCTAAAACAAGATATATTTTCCCGAATATTTTATGGCAGAATAATAAGGAAGACGGAAAAAAACAACTGCATATTTTTCCATTATACGGCTCATCTCATATAGACAAGGAATATGGGTATAAATATTTTTTATTCCCAATTATGTGGATGATAAATGAATATAAAAACAATAATGATATTATGTTAAAAAGGTTCTTGTTTATACCAATACTTTTTACAAAAAAGAACTATATTGATAATACTTATTATAATCATATATTTCCTCTGTTCGGTAATTGGGGAAAACAAATAAAAACTATATATCATATATATTATTTCCTTTATTCTGGTTTGGGGAAAATAATATA
>JAGOBX010000437.1 GCA_017999075.1 Candidatus Babelota bacterium
CAAACAGTTCCATGCTTTTATGCAATTTTTTAAAATAAGAATGCAGTTTTTGTTTTTAATTATTATTATTATCAAAATAAAATTATAATTTCATTAAAATTTGATTAATTTTTTTTTATCAAGTTATAATTAAATTTTAATTTTTTTTTAATTTAATTTTAATGTTGTAATTGTAATGTTATATTGTGGCTTCTCCCGAAATCTCCCGAAAAAGTTATAACTATGCATCGTTTTTTTTATCTGAATTTTAACAACAGTTTAGCTATTGGAAGAAATAGTAAATAATTAAAATTAAGTATAAAACACTATAACCAGAATATCATGAAATATCTTGGTTAGAATTTTGCAAGGACTGTATATTAAAAAGATTATCATATTTTAAGCAGAATGCTTGTTAAAGACAAAATTGTAAGCCTCACATTATTTGGTTTTGACAGGGGCGAGGGAATTATCTTTTATTTTTCAATATGCGACGTTACATTAAAAAAAATATGATATCTAATTGTAATATAAAAACTGTGCGCATTATAATATTATGTCAGGTCATTTTTATCACTGATATTATTTTGGGGCATTTTGATTATATATTTTATTCAGCCAGATTTGCGCTGCCATTTGAACATGGTCCCAGGGACTGCTTAACGGCCGTGTATAGCTTAAATCCATCTGTATAAAAGTTTCAACAGTTTTTTCGGAATGAATAGCTGACGCAACTATATCTATTCGTTTTGAAATTTCAGCGTTTATGTCTCCTAAAATTTGACATCCTAATATTTTATTTGAAATGAATGTAAAATCTGAATTTTTATCAAGTTCGCGAATGCGTAAACCCGCGATAATCCCTACATCGCTTCCGCCAATAATTACTGTTTTATTTTTCATTTTTTTATAAATTATTTATCATTATCGCTTGTTTTTAAGTATCTGCTTCATCATTTGTTTTTTATTATAATTTTTCTGCCGTAATCGTTACGCTTAGAACAGCATCAGTTAAATTAGAATAGTCGTTTTTTTTAAAGTCGTTTTTTAAAATTGATTTTAATTCTTTTTCACCGAGCGGAATGTTTTTTCTTTTAGGAATATTAGTGTTTTTAAATCCTTGACTTTTAATTATATAAATATATTCATCTAAAAGTATTGCACCCGAAATACAGCCTGTATATAACTCTGCCGCTTTCTTAATTTTCAGCGGTAATTTTTTTGTCAATACAACATCTGAAATGCAGAAATGTCCCCCTTTTTTTAGAACACGATAAATTTCGCTGAACGCTTTTTTTTTGTCCGGAACTAAATTTAAAACGCAATTGCTTACAATAACATCAGCAGTATTATTTTCTAAAGGAAGATTTTCAATATCTCCAAGTTTGAATTCGACATTTGAAAAATTATATTTCTTAGCGTTTTTCAATGCTTTCTTAACCATTTCTTCTGTCATATCAATACCTATTACTTTACCTGATTTGCCTACAATTTTTGAACAGATAAATGCATCATTTCCTGCGCCTGAACCTAAATCAACGACAGTATCGCCTTTTTTAATATTTGCGAACTTAGTTGGCAGACCGCAACCCAGACCAAAATCAGCGTCTTTTACATACCCGTCAAGGCCGGTATAATTATCGCTGAAATTTGATATTTCTCCTTCCGCAGAACAGCAGCCACTGCCGCAGCAGCAAGATGTTGATGTTTTTTTTGATACTATTGCGCCATATTTTTTTTGCACAATTTTTTTTATCTTAGTATTTGAATTCATAATAATTTCCGCTTTTAAGTTAAAATTGTTTGTAAAATATTAAACAAATATCCTATTAAAATTATTGAAACTGTCGTTATTCCGAAAAAAACTAAAATTAATCTAAGTTTCATTGCACGTCTAAGCATAACAGCTTCAGGTAAACTTAAAGCGGCTATAGCCATCATAAACGCAAGCGCGGTTCCTAAAGGAACTCCTTTATTGAATAAGACAACAGCTATCGGAACTATTGCAGCGCAGCTGCCATACATAGGAACACCGATAAGTGTAGCTATAGGAACAGAAAATATACCTGCTTTACCAATTATATTCTGAATTGATTCTTGTGGAACATAATTGTGAATACCTGCGCCAATCCCCACCCCGATTACCACCCAAACCCATACTTTTTTTATTATTGATACGGATTCATCAAAACCAAATTTTATTCTGCTTTTAAATGTTAAAAATTTAACCAAAGCATTTTCAGTGTTAAGACCGCCGACTAAATCTTTTTCTAAATGTATATCCAAATTCATTTTACCCAAAATGATTCCTGATACTACGCCGATAGTCATTCCGCTTATTACATATAATACAGTTATTTTCCAGCCGAAAAATCCATACATCAACACAACGAGATATTCATTGATTAAAGGCGATGTAATTAAAAAGGAAAATGCCGTTCCAAGCGGAACACCAGCCTCCATAAAACCAATAAATATCGGTATTGATGAGCAAGAACAAAATGGAGTGATTGCGCCAAAGAGTGAAGCGAAAAAATTTCCAATTCCAATTTTTTTATTCATCCATTTTCTGATTGTTTCTTGCGGCAGGTAAGTGCGGATAAAGCCTATTATCCAAATTAAAGCAAAAAGCAATAATAATATTTTTATTGTATCATAAATAAAAAAACTTAACGCAACGCCTAATTTGGAAGCAGCAGAAAATCTGAAAATTTCAAATACCAGCCAATCAGCTAATTTTAGCAGCATGATTTTTTATTGTCCTTGTCTTTACTGCAGCAGCAGCAGGATTGCAGTTTAGATTTTTCTTCAAGTTTTTTATCAAATTTATCAATTATTTTTGATAAAAAACCTTTTTTCTCTTTTGATTCTTTCTCCTGATTCTTTTCTGACATAATAAAAACCTCCAAAATATTTTTTTTAAAATATTTTCTTTACGGTATTATTCGGTATCTTCGGTGGTTACATTATTTTACCACCGAATTCACCGAATCTCACCGAATTATTTATTACCTTTAAACTGACAACTGATAACAGATAACCGGCTACTAAAAACTTATTTATCTGCCGTAATCGTTACGCCTTAATACAGCATCATTTAAATTCAAAGACACTAAGTTTTTTTAGTTGTATTTTTCTTTTCGAACCTTCGCGGCTTCGTGCCTTCGTGGCTAATTTTTTTTCACGAACGAACACGATCCAACACAAATTTATTAAATTCTCAATTGTCCCTTTGTCTGTAAAAATTTTCATCTTGTTAAATCCTGTTATCCTGTCTTTTTTTTGGTTGCGGCTTTGCTGCTCTAAGTATTAGGTGGTTAAATTTTTTTTTCCACCGAGTGAGTTCACTGAAGCGCGCCGAATTAATTATTAAGTGTTTTATACTTTTCACTTAACATCTATAAACCGATAACAGGCAACCGTCAACCGATAACTGTATCGTCATTTATTTTTTAAACCAATGTTGCGTATTATTCGCAATCTTTACAAGAATCAGCATAACAGGCACTTCGACAAGCACTCCGACCACAGTAGCTA
>JAGOBX010000438.1 GCA_017999075.1 Candidatus Babelota bacterium
GAATTATCCTGCTTATTTTCTTGGTTATATAAAGGAATTCCAATTTCTGCGAATATTTTATTTTTATCATTATCATATAAATAATTATAGTTACCAGCAGAATTAAAATCAGATCCTATATGCTCAATTTTAAAATTATATTCTATTTTATCCTGTTTCCAAAAAGACAATAATGAAGCAAAATCATTTTTGATATCATTAGCATCAGAAAATAAATCATTATCATAATTTGAAAAAGTTAATTCAAAATCAAGATTATATTTATTTTTTGAAAATGACAAACTATTCTGATAAATCGTATTTTTAAGAGGTTTTACGAATTCATCATTTAAAATAATAGAATTTTCATTGTCTTTAAAAAATATCAGCGAGTGGCTTGTCTTTAAAAAATAATTCCAGTTTGCACACGTATTTATCCCATAAACCTGCTGTTCATAAATATTATTGACTGCAACTCTCTGATTCTGTTTTCTATATTTATCTCCTATATTAATTCCCTGTTCAGTATATCCTGCAAAAAATTTCAGGTCAAACTCAAACGGTTGTTTTTCATTATCAATAATTTCTCCTGAAATAATTCTACCTGGATTAGATAGTTCCCTATGGTTCAATGAATTTATAAGAGAAATCAATTTATCCTGTTTTTTCAAGGGTTTTTCCAGAATAATTTTTTTTTCGAGTTTCAATCCCCGAAAATTTTTAGAATTAAATGAATAATCTGTTATAGAAAAACCTGTAATATCTCCTATCTGAATATCGTTATTACTTTCCTTATTCCTTATTTCAATAAGAAAATTATCGACATATGTTCCGGCCCATTTGTCAGAATTAGTTTTCAACCTAAAAAAAATATCGGTTCTGTCGCTATTAGCCATTGTAAACAAAGTCAAATTAGAGTTACCTGAAGGTATATAATATGATATATTCTTATTATCAATTTCATTATATTGATAAGATACAGATATATTGTTGGTTATATAAAAATGAGGAATGTTTATCGATGCAGATGATAACGCTTCGGAATTCAAATTCCCTGAATTATATAAATTTACACCCCATTTATAAGATGCTCCGATACGGTGTTCACCGTCAGCGTTTTCAAAAGGAGTATATGAATACCCTGCTGTCCATGAAACATTGTCAAATTTGAATCCGAATGTAAACCCGTCAGCAGATTCATTTCCCGGATTATATTTATATCCTGTTAAAAACCTTATATTATTTCTAAATATGAAGTCTATTCCTGCAGAATATTTAGGTTTTTCTTCTTTTTCTTTCTGATAATCAGCAGATAATATAACCGTACTAAACAATTTTCTTGATATTCCTATTTTCAAATATTCAGGCAAATCAAATTTTTCGACTTTAAACTTAGGTTTATTTCCTATCAGAATATTTTTGTATACTGCGCCTATATCAAATTCTTTGATATTAAAAAGCAATCCTGCATCAGTACTTATTGCAGATGCTGTATAAGGAAATCCGGCAAGAGGAATTCCAGAACCCAATGTCTGCTTAAAATATTTTAATGACAACCCGCCAGAAAGTTGTTCTATTATCTTTCTTGATAACGATAATTGAACTGCAAAATCAGAATTGGTAAATTCAATATTCTGTTCAGAAAATCCTGAATAATCAGCATACACGTCGTTTATATACGAATAGATTATTCCTGCTCCGATTTTAGTTGATGCGAACAAATTTCCGGCATATAAAAAATTTGTATATTTATTATTTCCGAAACCTTGAAAATGCATAAAATATACTTCATTATGACTAATGTCATAAAAATTTGCCGGGTTTATAAATACAGATTCCACTCCAAGCTTTCTCGATGTGGAAGCTCCTCCAATAGCTGAAGATATTATTGAATTATCTATTCTTAAAAAATCCGCTCCAGTAGTTCCTGCAGCAGAACATTTTTCCATTCCTCCTGAAATTATTTTTATCAAAATAATTATTACAATTAATTTTCGCATAAAATTTAAAATATTATGAAATAATGCTACTTTTGTTTAATGATACTTTTTATAAAAGAATTGAATACCGGATTTGGAGAGACTGGATTTGAATTATATTCAGGATGAAATTGGACTCCTACAAAAAAAATATGATTTTTTAATTCAATTATTTCAGGAAGATTTCCTATTTTGCTTGTGCCGCTGAATTTCAATCCGTTTTTTTCAAATTGGGATTTGTATTTCAAATTAACTTCATACCTGTGTCTGTGCCGTTCAGTTATAATTTTTTTATGATAAATTTTCGAAACAAAACTTTTTTCGGAAATAATGCAATCCCAATTTCCAAGACGAAGGGTTCCGCCGAGTTTACTCAAATCCTGATCCGGAAGAATATGAACAACAGGATATTTGGTTTTGTTATCGAATTCAGTTGAGTTTGCATTCTTCATTTTCAACACGTTTCGTGCAAATTCTATAACAGCGCACTGCATTCCAAGACAGATTCCAAGAAATGGAATATTATGTTCCCTTGCATATTTTATAACATTAAGTTTTCCTTTAATACCCCTTATACCAAACCCTCCAGGAACTATAACCCCATCAATATTCTCAAAATTTTTTACTACAAAACTTTCATCAATAAAATTTTCAGATTCTATCCATTTTATGTTCACTTTAACATTATTGTAAAAACCAGCATCCTGAACCGCGCTTATTAAACTTTTATAAGCATCAGGCAGTTTAACATATTTTCCTGCTATCAGAATATTTATTTCTGTAGTAATGGTTTTAATTTTATCCACCATTTTTTCCCATCTGTTAAACATATCCGTTTTTATTTTAAAATTAAACTTATCTAAAACTATTTTATGCAGATTTCTTTTTTTAAAATGAACAGGCAATTCATAAAGATTGCTCATATTATAATTTGAAATAACACATTCAGGTTTCACATTGCAGAATGATGCTATCTTCTGTTTTATGTCATTGGAAAGAATTTTTTCACTTCTAAGTATTAAAATATCGGGCTGAATCCCTATGCGCCTCAGTTCTTGAACGCTGTGCTGAGTAGGTTTTGTCTTGAATTCAAGAGAACTTTCCAGATACGGCACCAAAGTCAAATGAATAAATATGCAGTCGCCGGCAGACTCTTGAGACATTTGGCGTATAGCTTCAAGATAAGGCTGACTTTCAATATCTCCAACAGTACCTCCGATTTCAACTATGCCTATTTCAGCTTTATTAGCATTAACTGCAAGAATTATTCTTCGTTTTATTTCATCAGTTATATGAGGAATTATCTGAACAGTATTTCCGAGGTAATCGCCGTTTCGCTCAGCAGTTATCACGCTTTGATAAACCTGCCCAGTCGTCATATTATTTACTTTATGAGTTTTATATCCTGTAAACCTTTCATAATAACCCAAATCAAGATCTGTTTCAGCTCCGTCTTCAGTAACAAAAACCTCTCCATGCTGATAAGGGTTCATAGTGCCGGGATCAATGTTTACATAAGGATCGCATTTAATATTAGTTACTCTATATC
>JAGOBX010000439.1 GCA_017999075.1 Candidatus Babelota bacterium
ATATTAACAACAGTAAAAACTCTTGACGACACAAAAAATATAATTAGAATAATATTTAATTTCAGATATTGTGATTTGAAATAATTAGTTTACAAAAAAATTTATGAACGCGCAATTTAAAATTCTGATTGTTGACGACGAACCTCTCCTTTTAAAAGAAATTAAACGAATAGTAGAAAAAAACGGGTTTGAAGTTTATACTGCCGGAAACGGAGAACAAGCTCTCGAACTTATAAAGAAAAATCAATTTGCATTAGTAATGTCAGATATGAATATGCCTGGTATTAATGGTCTTCAGTTTTTAGAAAAAGCAAGAAAAATTTCGCCTGAATCAATAAAAATTATTCTATCTGGAAATACAGATGTTGATATGGTTTTAGGGGCAATTAACAAAGATCATGTTTATCGTTATATAACAAAACCTTTTGACAATACAGAATTAATAATCACAATAAAACAATGCATAGATTATTATTCGATCAATCAGCAGAAAAAAATATTAACTGAACAACTTGCTCAGCAGAATGAAGAACTTAAAAATTTGAATAGAACGCTTGAAGAAAAAATTAAACAGCGGTCATTCGAAATTGAGAATTTGAATTTCGCTCTTGTTTCCGCGCTTTCAAACATTAATTATTTCAATGACGATGAAACAGGCGCTCATATAAAACATGTTGGCGAATATTCACGCGTTATAGCTGAAGGTTATGAATTACCAATCTCTGAAATCAAACAGATTGAAATGTATGCTAAAGTTCACGATATCGGAAAAGTTGGAATTCCTACTGCAATATTAAAAAAAATCGGAAGATACACGCCAGAAGAATTCAATCTGATGAAAAATCACAGTTTTATTGGTTATCAGATGATTGATAATCCGTGTATTTCAAAAATCGCCAAAAATATAGTGCTTTATCATCACGAAAAATTTGATGGAACAGGTTATCCTGATAAATTAAAGGGTACTGATATTCCAATTGAAGCAAGAATTGTAGCGTTGGCTGATGTTTATGATGCACTCATTTCAAAGCGTACATATAAACCGGCGTTTGCTGAAGAAATTGTCTACAATATGATAATTCAATCTTCAGGTTCGCATTTTGATCCTGATATTGTTAAAATTTATAAAAAAAACAGATTTGTATTTTACGATTTATATTTAAAAAATCTGATGTATAAACTTTAATATAAAATTTATTGTCAAATAAAGACAAGGATAACTTTTATGAATGAATTAATGAAACAGACACAAACATACACTATCGCGAAATATTTGCTTCAGCGCCTGCATGAATTGGGTATTGCCCATATGTTCGGCGTGCCTGGAGATTACAGTTTAGATTTTTTAGATGAAGTGTTAAAAAGTCCTGTTCACTGGGTTGGAACCTGCAATGAACTTAACGCAGGATATGCTGCCGACGGTTATGCCAGAATGAAAGGATGCGGGGCAGCTACAGTAACATATGGAGTTGGCGCATTATGTTTACTTAATGCAGTTGCCGGAGCTTATGCCGAACATATTCCTGTAATAATCATAAGCGGAGCGCCAGCACGTCATCGCCGTTCAGCCGGAGCATTAGTTCATCATCTGATTGCTGATTACGATACTCAACTTGATATTTTTAAAAAAGTCACTATTGATGCAGCTATCCTGAATGATCCGTTGTCTGCACCTGATATGATTGATCGGGTGCTGTCAAAAGTACTAACACATAAATTACCTGGTTATATTGAGCTGCCCGGAGATATGCCGAATATAAAATGCAGGCCTCCAGTTCCACTTACATTCACTAGCATATCTCAATCTGACCCGGATAGTTTGCACGAATGTGTAGCCGAAGCAGCACAACTTCTCAATCAAGCCAAACATCCTGTTGTTCTGGCAGGCGCTGAACTTACCCGTTTTGAGCTTGGAGATCAGGCGCTGAAACTTGTAGAAAAATTAGAACTGCCTTTTACTACTATGCTCAGCAGCAAAAGTGTTCTTCCTGAAATGCATCCCCTATTCATCGGCATATATCAGGGAGCCTGGAGCCGAGAAAATGTTCGTCATCAGGTAGAATCTTCTGATTGTGTGTTATCTCTCGGTGTTCAGATGACTGATTTGGATTCAGGATTATTCAGCTGCAAACTTGATACACGAAATCAAATTGCCGCTGGCCAAGGAGAAGTAAGCATTCGCAGTCATTATTACCAAAATGTATATTTGCATGATTTCATCAACGAACTTGCAAACGCAGTTAAACCTCGATCATACCTGACTTCCAGACCGCATAAAATAAATCTTATTAAACAGCAGTTTACTCCAGAAGAATCACGTCCATTATCAGCTGAGCGGTTCTATACCCGGCTAAATTTATTTCTTAACGATGAAATGGTACTACTCGCTGAACCAGGCGATGCGTTTTGCGCAGCGCCGGAATTTCATATAGAAGAAGCCCGCAATTTTATTGTTCAATGTTACTACTCATCAATCGGATATTGCACACCTGCTGCTCTTGGAGTGTCTCTTTCAGAACCGAATAAACGCGCAGTTGTATTGTCTGGCGATGGTGCTTTTCAAATGACAGCTCAGGAAGTGTCAACTATGATTCGCCTCCGATGTCCTGCTATAATCCTGATTCTAAACAATGATGGGTATTTGATTGAACGTATGCTGCATCAGGATGGAGCTTATAATGATCTTCAACGCTGGAATTATTCGATGCTGCCTGAAGCATTCGGCGGAAATGATTTTGCAATTGGTATTAAAGTAACAACAGAAGGCGAACTCGAACGCGCATTTATTACTGCTTCAGAAAATAAAGATAAACTTATTTTCATAGAACTTGTACTTGGCAAACTTGATTGTTCAGCAGGACTACTGCGTTTAGGAAAATCATTTCACGAGATGGCAGCAAAAACAAGTAAACCGATGTAGAAGAAATGTTTCTAAATGGCAGGTTATGCCATTTTTTACAAAATTTATATATTGATAAATAATAAAATTGATTTTATTTTTTTATTTTTATTCTTATTCGCGAGGATTAGCGGAAAAATTTTTTTTGGGGTAACCATTTCCGTTATATATTTCTGACGGCATTTACAGAGATAAAAAATTTTGGGGAGCGAGCGTAACGTATAAAAAAAGTGGCAATGTTTCTGCTAACCTATTAACAAAAAGAATTATTAAATTTAAATAAGATTTTTAATTTCCTGGAAAAATGGTTTTCCAAACCAAAATTTTGATCAATAAATTCAACTTTTGTCTTAACTCCGATTGGTATAATTATTTTGTTAGGTCTGTGTCCGAAACAAGGAAAATCAACAACTGGAAAATCATAATTTTTAAATATTTCCAGAATTGATTTTTTTATAGATATTGTTCCTTTATTCTTTTCAGATGGTTTACATTTATTAAAATCAATAAATAAACATTTGGTATTTTCAAAAACCCCGCAATTTTTCAAATGAGTAAGCATTCTATCTATTCTATAAGGTTCTTCATTAATATCTTCTATAAAC
>JAGOBX010000440.1 GCA_017999075.1 Candidatus Babelota bacterium
AAGGGATAGATGAAAGAAATGCGTGGAATTGTTACTAATAATTTTTTTAAAAAAAACTTGCCAAAAAAAATAAAGTTATTATAATGATATAAAATGAGTTAAAATTAATATCAATAAAAAACTTGAAAAATATCAAAAAAAGTGGTAAAATAAGAAAAAAAGGAAAAATAAGACAAATGTGTCTTTTGATGGCGGAAGTTAAGTAAAAATAATTGATATAAAAAAATGTAATTATTATGTGTAATAACATTAAAATTGTGTAATAAAATTAATAATATAGGATTCCTGAAAATGAAGAAAAAACTTCTATTTTCAAAATTAAATACATATCTAATTCAATCCAAATCTTCTTGCAAAATTAAATATTTTTTATGTTTTTTTAATAAATGTATTGTATTTTCTGTTTTATTTATTTTATTTATTTTATCTGAATCTGTTTTTTCAATTGATTATGATTATATAAAAAAATATTCTTCTGAAACCAGACTTCAAACTTTAATTTCAGATTTGAAATTTAATGAACCTATTACTTCGTTAGTTACTATTAATACGTTAACAGGAAAAATGTATTATTCGGAAGAAATAGGACAAAAAGTATATTTTATAAAAGCAATGCTTTTAAAAAAATTAAATCGTCAGAATGAAATGGTTGCTGCTCTTGAAGATGCGGTAAAGAATAACGATGTTCTTACTGATTATGCTTTGTTAGAACTTGCAAAATATTATCACAAAGTCGGAAAATATGAAAAAAGCGTTAAATATGCTGAAAAACTTCTTCAATTATGCAAAGATTCTATTTTAACGGAAGATGCTATTTTGTTATGCTCAAAAATTCAAATCTCAAGGCCAGGGTATAAAAGTTCGATTAATATTTTAAATTACGCCACTGAAGATTTTAAAACTGCTGAAAGCGCATATAATGTCGCAGAGTTATTTTATAAATCAGGAAAATTTTTAAAATCTCTTGATTATTATAAATTGGTTATAAAATTAAATCACAACAATTCTTTTAAATCGAAAGCTGTTAAAAGAATAACTGAAATTCTTCTCTATGATAAAGCAGGATTACATACAAAATCCAAGATAGATAATATAATTTTTTTGGTTAATGATTTTTTAAATTCTGAAAATTTTAATGAAGCTCTTACAATATTAAACGCTCTTCATTCATGCCCTGAAAAATATTATTATACAGGAATGACATATTACAAATCAGGAAATTATAATAAAGCAGCGGAATTATTTAAAACTGTTTTTGACAGATATACTTCCACCAGTTATCATACAAAATCAAAATATTATAGATTTGCTGCTGGTATGATGATAGAAAATTATAAAGTTTGTGAAAAAGGACTTAGAGATTTTATTAAAAATTATCCGTATGATGAAATGACGGATAATGCATATTATTCACTTGCCGAATATTATTTAAAAAAAGGGAATAAACCATCTGAAGCTCTTGAAATGCTGAAAAAAATTAGAAATGTTTATCCGAACAAGGATTCTTACATTCCTTCTCTTTGGCTTGAAGCAAATTATTATAAAAAAGTAAAAGATTATGGAAGATCAGCATATTCTCTGACATTGTTAATACAGCATTTATCTGAAAAAGGTGTTATAGATAATAATAAAGACGAACTCATCAAGGCTATATACTGGCGTGGGAAAATTTTTGAATCTAATGGACAATACATAAATGCAGCCAAAGATTTTCTGGATGTTATTGTAAAAGATCCTATGGGTTTTTATACTTACCGTTCTTTTACGAAACTTAAACCGTTATATTCAAAATTGATAGATATTTCGAACAGCGCCAATTTTTCTTATTTGCCGAATAAGTCCGATTATTCCGAGATAATTCAAAATATAGAAACTAATCTGGCTAATAGAGAAAAAGAATATGGGAGTTATAAATTTTTTGCAAATCGTGATTTCAGGGATTTTGATTATAGAGAAATTGAAACTGAAAATTTTTCAGGGGCATCATATAAAGAACATTTTTATAAATATTATATTCTTAAATCGCTTCGGGAATTTGATTATGCAATTAAAGAATTGGAACATGTTATGAAAGTAAAAGACAATGATCCGAAATTTGTATACAACCTTGCGCATACTTTAACGGAAGCCGGAAATATTAACCGCGCGATTGATGTAGTTGAAACAATGATTTCAAAATTCGGAGATAAATTCAGTTTAAGTGCAATGCCGCGAAAATTAAAAACATTGCTTTACCCGCAATATTATTCTGATCTTGTAACATATAATGCATCTAAAAACAATGTTGATTTTTGTTTGGTTTATGCAATAATAAGAGAAGAAAGCAGGTTTAGAACATTTGCGACT
Organism: Candidatus Babelota bacterium; assembly: GCA_017999075.1. GTDB lineage: Bacteria > JAGOBX01 > JAGOBX01 > JAGOBX01 > JAGOBX01 > JAGOBX01. The sequence continues at coordinate 2,347 of JAGOBX010000440.1, forward strand.
TCTCCTGCAGGTGCGTGCGGTCTTATGCAGATTATGCCCAATACAGGAAAATGGATTGCTAATAAGACAGGAATGAGTTTTTTCCGGCCGGCAGATTTATATATCCCTCATCTAAATATAAAAATGGGTTCATGGTATTTTTCCTATCTTCTTAAAAAATATGAAAATGATGTGTTTTTGAGCCTCGCAGCTTATAATGGAGGACATGGGAATGTGTCAAACTGGGTAAGTCAGATCAGATCTGAAGATATTGATGAATTTATAGAAAAAATTCCATTTAGAGAAACAAAAAATTATGTAAAGAAAGTTATGACCAGTTATAATATTTATAAGCAAATTTATGATAATGGATACAATATGGAACTTACATCCAGCCAAAAAAATTATTCAAATTCTTTCAAAAAGTTTTCAAGATGGTAAAAAAATCAGCGCATTAATTTTATATAATAAGAAATTTTATTATGTTGGATTTCTTTTTCGTTTAATGTTTTTATAAATTTATTAAATTCAATTTTATCCTGCATTTTCACAAGCATTGCTGCTTTATAAATTTTATTTTCGATATTTGATGGATTTATTAAAATTGCTTTATCAATGAAATCCAGAGCATGTTCATATTTTTTCTGAGCATAATATACTGCGGCAATATTAAAACAAACTTCATCATTATTTTTATCTATAGATAATGCTTCTTCAAGTTTTAATAAGGCGTTGTCATAATCATTGTTTTTGAATAAACTTATTGATTCTGATAATAATTGTTTTAGATAATCATATTTAGATGACAATAGTTGCCGCTCATCAATTTTTTTATTATCGTCATTCTGATTGTTAGTTTTTGACAGGTTTGTGTTTTTTAAAATATTCGACCCCATATTTTCATTTTTTGTCATTTTATCAATTTTTTCTATTAAATCGTATTTATCTTTTATAATAGAATTTACTTCAAGGTCTTTCATTTTTACAGTTTCATAAAGTTCTGCAACTTTATTTTTATAACCGCTGATTTCTTTCTCGGCTTCTAAAATTCGAATTTCGTTTTCTTTTTGTTTTGAAGAAGTTGAGTCTATTTTTTCAGATAAATCAGTGATATGCCCGTCTCTCAATAAAACTAATTTATTC
>JAGOBX010000441.1 GCA_017999075.1 Candidatus Babelota bacterium
CTATTTCATTGTTCACACGCAATTCCATCCATTTCGGCCACACTGATTTATCAACTTTATCACTCATAAACTGGCCTGCATCATCTTTCATAAAATAATTAACCGAATAAATTTTCGGAACTTTTACTAATTTCTTAGCAAAATCTATATTCATCTTAATATATTTTCCAATAGATACTGAAAGAAATTCTATGTTAGACATTGGATTAAATTTCCTGACACCCTGCTTGCCTAAAGCTGCTGCTGTTGTTTCTGATTCTATTCCTGCTCCTTTTGTAACTATTCCATGAGTCCAGTCAAACGCCTCTTCAACAGGAACAGTAGTGTCAGCATCGCGGCCCCCGTAAATCATCCCTCCAACTTCAACTCCTTCAGGATTATCAAGATTATTATCTAAATTTTTCAAATAATCAAGCCTCAACGTAAACCTCGCATTTTTATGCGATGCTGGAATTGGTTTGCCTTTTGAATCAAGTTTTCCTTTTTTCCATTCTCCAGAAAAATTTTTCCCGGAATCAGGAATAGAAACTCCGCTGTCAGTCCAGTAAGGCATATTATCTGGACCAACTAATATATTTGAAAAAATAATTTCTTTAGGACTATGTAAAACATCCCAGATTACAGGATCGTCTTTTTGATTCACTCCGTCTATTATTCCAAACATGCCTCGTTCTACATTTACCGAATAAGCTTTACCATTACGCTCTTTAATGTAAACTATATCGTCACCGACTATATTTTCTCCTGTAACCATTGAAGTAGATGTCTTGCCGCAAGCACTGGGAAACGCTCCTGTAAAATATGTCTTTCTTGCATTTGGTCCGTTAACTCCCATTAAAAACATATGTTCACATAACCATCCTTCTTCAGAAGCAAGTTTTATTGCAAGTCTCATTGCAAGTTTTTTCAATCCAAGGGTATTACCGCCGTATTGTGTATTTGCACTATATACCATCAGTTCTTTCAAATCTATATATATTCTGCGTTTATCAAGATTTTTTGAAACAAGAGATTCGGTAAGTTCTCCTTCACTATGAACAAACCTGAAAAATCTTGATTTGTTTTTTATTTTTTTGAATTGTTCATAACCGCTGCGGTAAAGCAAATCTTCGCTGTGAGAAACGTACGGAGAATCCGTGATTTGAACTGCCTGCATTGACAAATCGCAATTCAAAGGGCCTAAACTGAAAAATCGAATTATCATAGTTGAATTTTTCATTATATTTTTCATTATTTCTCGTATTTCTTTTAATCCTGCAGTTCTGTCTGTAGTAGCTATGTTTGGATCTATTGGAGAATCAGTTAAAAAAAACGTATGTTCAGGATCTCGCGCCTGATCATTGATTCCGTCAAAATGATAAGTAGCGTTTTTTAATGCCAGTATTTTTTCTTCACCTGTTTCCAAAGCCATCTTTTTTATCAAATCAGCGTCCTCTTTAGAATCATCACATACAAAAATATTTTTAGGATTTAATATTTCAATATACTCCGCAAGAAAATCATTAAGTTTCTCATTATCAAGACTAATAATTTTATCGAAATTTTTTACGGTCAGTTTCTGTTTTAAAAATTCAACGCTTTTAGAACTCATATTAACGCTACCCTCCAAAATAAATTATATTATGTAATTTTAATATTAAATAAAATTAAACTCTTTGCTTTTTATTTAATTTTATATGCTATTATTTCAAAATAAAAACTTTTATTTAAATTAAATGAATAATTAACAAATTGGCTATACGCATAAAAACTTATTTATTTTACAGGCAAATTTATCTACAGAAAAGGGTTTTGGGATATAATCCTGAATTTTTTTTTGAAAAAGTAATTCTTTGATCTCTTCAGTTAAAAAATTTCCTGTTATCATTATTACTTTTGTTTTATTATCATATTCTCGTAATGTGGTAACAAATTCTTTGCCATTAATTCCCGGAAGGTTATAATCTAAAATCATAAGGTCGAATTTATTGGTGTTATGACAATCTAATGCACCCAATGCATCAGGCATATCCGTAATATCATTATAACCATTAATATATAAAATTTCTTTTATAAGATTACGGATATCTGATTCATCATCAATAATTAAAATTTTTTTCATATATAATATAAAAAATTAATCTCTAAATAAAATCTGAATTCAGCAATAATTTTTACTATTTTTCTATTTTAATTTTTATGCTTCGTTTATGAATTTATTTCAAAAACGAAGCATAAAAATACAAGTTACTATTCTTCGCTCAATTCTTCTTCTTCTTCAGCAGCTTTTTTATTCTTTTTTCCGCCTTTACCCTTAGAAGATTTAGAAGGCATTGATTCCTTGTCTTTAACAGATGTTTTGCTCACTTTCCCTGTTTTTTTTGCAACTTTACATTTACCGTCATCAACTGCAACTGTAACTTTAATATCTTCAACATCGCTTATTTTAAATTTAATATCATAAGATGCTTTTCCAGATTTGCTGAATTTTAAAGCAGCATTGTACGCAGCGGCGTCAGGATATTGTTGAGAAACTGCTGATTTAGCAGCTGTTACTGCATCAACTAAACTCATTGATACATCCCAGTCTCCTGCTTTTTTTGAAGCTGATTTTTTTGATGCTTTTGCAGGAGCATCAGCAGCCATTGCCGGAATCAAACCTAAAGATAACACAATTAAAATAATTAAAACTTTTTTTAACATAATACTCAATCCTCCTAAAAATATTTTTTAAAATTTATTTACAGAATTTATTATTTGTTTATTGTTTTCAACATATGCTTTTATCTGATTGGCAATCATAATCCCTACATTTTCCTGAGCTTCTTCAGTAGAAGCGCCAATGTGCGGAGTTAAAATAACGTTTTTAGCGGATAATAACGGATTATCCTGAGTTACGGGTTCTGCTGTAAAAACATCAAAACCTGCTCCGGCAACTTTACCTGATTCAAGGGCATCTTTCAAATCAGATTCATTTACTATACCGCCGCGCGCGCAGTTTATTATCCTTACTCCATCTTTCATTTTAGACAATGTTCCGGAATTTATCATGTTTTTTGTTTTGTCATTAGAAGGAACATGCAAAGTTATATAATCTGATTTTGCATAAATATCATCAAGTTCAACTTGAGGGATTCCGAATTCTTTGAATTTATCTGAAGGAAGCAGCGGATCATAACCTATAACTGTCATTCCTATAGCTTTAGCCATTTTAGATACATCAGACCCTATTCTTCCAACTCCTATTATTCCAAGAGTTTTTCCTGCAAGCTCAACTCCTTCAAAAATTTTCTTTTCCCATTTGCCTGACTTTATTGAAGCATCTGCATAATTAAGTTTTCTTGCAAGGGCAAACATCATACCTATTACAAGTTCTGCTACAGCATGGCTGTTTCCGCCAGGAGTGTTTTCAACATAAACACCTTTTTCAGTAGCTGCTTTAACATCTATATTATCGACCCCCGCTCCTGCACGCCCCACAAT
>JAGOBX010000442.1 GCA_017999075.1 Candidatus Babelota bacterium
AAACAGAATCTCCTCCTCCAATAACAGTAGTTCCTTTAATTTCTGCCAATGCTTTTGCAACAGCCAAAGTTCCTTTTGCAAAATCATCAACTTCAAAAACTCCCATTGGTCCGTTCCACACAACTGTTTTGGCATTTTTCAATTCATCGGCAAATAATTTCATTGATTTTTCGCCTATATCCAATCCCTGTAAATCAGCAGGAATTTTATTGCTGTCAACAGTTTTAAAATTAACTTTTTCTCCTTGCGGAAGACCTATAGGAAACTTATCAGCCACTACAGTATCAACAGGCAGCAACAATTTTACCCCTTTAGCTTCAGCTTCTTCTATCATTTTTTTTGCAAACTCAACATTTTCCCCGTCAAGCAGTGATTTTCCTATTTCATATCCTTTAGCTTTAAAAAATGTATATGCCATACCGCCGCCGATAATTATAGAATTAACTTTTGTCAATAAATTTTTTATAACACCTATTTTATCAGCAACCTTAGCTCCGCCGAGAACTGCAACAAACGGCCGTTCAGGATTATTGACCGCATTATATAAAAATTTTATTTCTTTTTCCATCAAATATCCTGCTACTGAAACTTTTATGAATTTCGTGATTGTTTCAGTTGAAGCATGCGGACGGTGTGCTGTACCGAAAGCGTCATTTACATACACATCAGCATACGATGCCAATATTTTAGCCATTTTTTCACGTTCAGCAGCATCTTTCGAGGTTTCTTCTTTATGAAATCTTGTGTTTTCAAGCATCAATACTTCTCCGGTTTTCAATTCTTTTATCATCGACTGGGTTTCCTGTCCTGTACAGTCTGCAGAAAGTTTTACAGGTTTCCCGATAAGTTCAGATAACCGTTTTACTACAGGCGCCATCTTATGTTTGCCGTCAATATATTTTTTTTCGTCAAATGGTTTGCCTGATTTTTCCGCTTTATCTTTTGCTTTCTGCATATCTTTTTTCGGATCTCCAAGATGCGACATAAGAATCAAATATTCCGGTCCGCTGTTTAACACGTATTTAATTGTTGATAACGCCGCAGTAATCCTTGTATCATCCTGGATGACTCCGTCTTTCATAGGAACATTAAAATCAACGCGCATAATCACGCGTTTTCCTTTAAAATCAACATCATCAACTGTTTTCTTTTTTAACATAAAATTTCACCTCGAAATTATTAGTTCATAAAAAATCATTGAGCAATACATTTTTTTTGCATTGCTCACTGATTTTTATTTTTGATTATAATTTAGCTGCTAAAACTTTTAACAAATCTACAACTCTGCACGAATAACCCCATTCATTGTCATACCACGATACAATCTTAAAAAAACGTTTTTCGCCTTTCAAATTATTCTGAAGAGTAGCTTTTGAATCGTATATGGATGAACGTTCGTCATGAATAAAATCAGATGATACAACATCTTCATCTGCGATTCCCAAAATATTTTTCAAGTAAGTAGTTGAAGCTTTTTTCAGCAAAGCATCGATTTCCTCAATCGAAGTGTCTTTAACCGAACGAAAAGTCAAATCAACAACAGATACATCAACAGTAGGAATTCTGAATGCCATTCCTGTTAATTTTCCTTTTACTGCAGGAAGAACTTCACCAACAGCTTTTGCCGCGCCTGTAGTGGAAGGTATAATATTTATTGATGCAGCTCTGCCGCCTCTCCAATCTTTTTTAGAAGGACCGTCAACAGTTTTCTGTGTTGCGGTAAGAGAATGAATTGTTGTCATCAATCCTGTTTCAATTCCTATACCTTCTTTTAAAATAACATGAACAACAGGAGCCAAACAGTTTGTTGTGCATGAAGCATTTGAAACTATATGGTGTTTATCAGAATCATATTCATTATCATTTACTCCCATCAGCAATGTTTTAACATCGCCTTTTCCAGGAGCGGTAATCAATACTTTTTTAGCGCCTGCAGCCAAATGCCCTTTTGCTTTTTCAGAATCAGTGAATAATCCAGTAGCTTCTATAACCACATCTACTCCTAATTCTTTCCATGGAAGCTGCGACGGGTCTTTTGTTGCGGCAACGCATTTTATTTTATGCCCGTTAACTATGAGTATATCGTCTTCTTTAGCATCAGCAGAACTTTTAGCGCTTTTTAATTCGCCTTTAAATTTACCGTGAACTGAATCATATTTTAATTGATAGGCAAAATATGAAGCATCTGTGCTGACGTCAACAACAGCGACAACGTCCATTCCTTTGCCCAATTCACCTTTTTCAATCATTGCATTTAAAACTAATCTCCCGATTCTTCCGAATCCATTAATAGCTATTTTAGTAGCCATATCAAACAACCTCCTAAAACAATTTTAAATAATTAATAATTTTATTTATTTCAGATTAAAGAAATAGAGAAAACTCTGAAAATACTTAAGCGATTTTCATTATTTCCGCAGTTTTCCGAACAACATAAAAAATATACAAAATCGTTAAAATCAAAATACTGTATATTTTTTCTAAATATACTATATTTCAAAATAATTATACTATTAAAATATATTGAAGTCAACTTTTTTTTATTTTTAATTTTTAACTATTGCAAGAAGTATTCCGGCAGCTACCGCAGAACCTATTACTCCTGCCACATTCGGTCCCATTGCGTGCATAAGTAAATAATTTGACTGGTTTTCTTTTTGTCCTACCTTCTGAACAACGCGCGCAGCCATAGGCACAGCAGATACTCCGGCGGCTCCTATCAGAGGATTTATTTTTCCTTTAGTAAGCTTGCATAAAATCTTGCCTATAATTATGCCGCCGGCTGTTCCAAACATAAAAGAAAACAATCCAAGCAGAAAAATATACAATGAATCCCGTTTTAAAAAACTGTCGGCTGTCATAGAACTTCCTACTGCTATTCCGAGAAACAAAGTTATTATATTTATCAGTTCATTTTGAACTGTTTTTGACAAACGTTCAGTAACTCCGCTTTCCCGTAAAAAATTTCCAATCATAAGCATTCCTATCAAAGAAGCGGAATCAGGAACACAAATGGAAGAAACCAGCAAAATAATTATAGGAAAAATCAATCTTACAGTCTTAGAAACTTCTCTTGTCTGGATCATAACAATAGCCCTTTCTTTTTTTGTAGTAAGAAGTTTCATTATCGGCGGCTGAATGATCGGAATCAAAGCCATATACGAATAAGCTGCTATTGTTATAGGCCCAAGCAATTCAGGAGCAAGTTTATTGGTAAGAAAAATAGTAGTTGGACCGTCTGCTCCTCCTATTATCCCTATAGAACAGGCTTCAGGTAATTTAAAATTCAATAACAATGCTCCTATAAGAGTCGTAAATATTCCTAACTGAGCCGCTGCTCCAAGCAGAAAAGTTTTAGGATTCGCTATAAGCGGACCGAAATCAGTCATAGCTCCCACTCCCAAAAAAATTATCGGAGGAAACAATCCGGATTTTATCCCCCATCTGAACATTTCAAGC
>JAGOBX010000444.1 GCA_017999075.1 Candidatus Babelota bacterium
AGACAGTACTGTAATGCTGTGGCTTGCGCGAAAAGCTTTTTTTGGACACGTGCCATTTCCTTTAGTGCACATAGATACACATTATAAAATAGCCGAAATGATAGAATATAGGGATCATATTGCTAAAGAATGGCATCTTGATATGATGTACGGTGAAAATAGTGAAGCTCTTGAAAAAAAAATGACTTTTCCGGATGGTAGTTGTACAAGAGTAGAATGCTGTAAAAATTTAAAAACTATTCCTTTGAACAGAACATTAGATGGAAGTTTTAAGCGTTTTCGGTTAAACTATAAAAAAGAAATATATGAAATCGATAAAAATACCGAAGCATATACTGGCGTTATTGTTGGCGTAAGAGCAGATGAGGAAGGCAGTAGATCAAAAGAACGGTATTTTTCGCCAAGACAGAAGAATGATGTGTGGCAGGTTGACAATCAGCCTCCAGAATTTTGGAATCAGTTTAAGACAGATTTCAAGCCAGGAACGCATATAAGGATTCATCCGCTGCTTGATTGGACAGAACTTGATATATGGGAATATATTGAAAAAGAAAATATACCTGTTGTTTCCTTGTATTTTGATAGCGGTGAAGGGAAACGCTATAGATCATTAGGCTGCTGGCCGTGTACATTTCCTGTGGAGTCAAATGCAACAAATGTAAGCGAGATAATAGAAGAACTTAAAAAAGGAAAATTTTCAAATATTTCTGAACGTTCAGGTCGCGCTCAGGATAAAGAAGATGGCTGCGGTCTTGAAGATTTAAGAAAAGAAGGTTATATGTAGTAATAGAATTTAATATATAAAATAATTTAATAAAAAAAATAATGAACCAAAAAATCGATAAAAATATGCAAGTTGTAATAGTAGGGCATGTTGACCACGGAAAAAGCACTATTATCGGACGATTGATGGCGGATACAAAATCTTTGCCAGTAGGAAAACTTGAAGATATTAAAGAATTGTGTCGTCGCAATTCTAAACCTTTTGAATACGCATTCCTGCTTGATGCGCTCAAGAATGAAAGAGCGCAGGGAATAACAATTGATTCTTCACGCTGCTTTTTTAAAACTGCAAAAAGAAAATATATAATTATTGACGCTCCTGGACATATAGAATTTCTGAAGAATATGATTAGTGGAGCTGCGCGCGGCGAAGCCGCGCTTTTGGTTATTGCTGCTGATGAAGGAATCCGCGAAAATTCCAAACGGCATGCGTATATGCTTTCTATGCTTGGAATCAAACAGATAACTGTTTTAGTAAATAAAATGGATCTAACTGATTATTCTGAAGCGGTTTTTAAAAATATTTGTTCAGAATTTAAGATTTTTTTGAAATCGATTGGTATTAATGATAATTATTATATTCCTGTAAGTGGTATGAACGGCGACAACATTTCAGAGAGATCTGAATGTATGCCCTGGTATAAAAGCAGAACTGTTCTTGAAGCTTTTGATGAATTTGAAAACGATGAAACACCGGAAAATAAATTTTTTAGAATGCCGGTTCAAGGTGTTTACAAATTTACTCTGTTTGGCGATAATAGACGAATTATTGCCGGCAAAGTCGAAACAGGTAAAATCAATATAGGTGATGAGATTGTTTTTTTCCCTTCAGGCAAAAAAAGCAAGATTAAAACAATAGAAGGTTTTAATTTGAAAATTCAGCCTACAAGCGCAGTTGCAGGTTATTCTGCGGGGATAACACTTGATGAGCAGATATATGTTAAACGCGGCGAGATGGCAGTCAGACAGGATGAAATTCATCCGAATATTTCAACGCGCCTGAAAGCTAATATATTCTGGCTTGGAAATAATAAGCTCCTTGAAAATAAAGAATATACGATGAAAATATGCACATCAAGAATAAAGTGCAGAATAGAAAAAATTGAAGAAGTGCTTGACGCGTCGAGTCTTGAAAAAAAATATATCAATTTTGCGCTTAAAAATGAAGTGGCAAAATGTATTGTTAAATTTGAATATCCTGTTACTTTTGATACAATAGATAAAAATCAATCGACAGGCAGGTTTGTTCTTATTGATGATTATGAGATAAGTGGCGGTGGAATCATATATGAAGCTTTGGACGATAATGAAAGCGATCTCAGAGAAAAGGTGTATATCAGAAACTACAAATGGGAAAAAAGTATTATATCTAAATTTGAAAGAAGTAGAAAATATTCGCAGAAGCCATGTATTATACTGATTACCGGTTTGCGTAATTCAGGGAAAAAGCCGCTTGCGAAAATGCTTGAAAAATCTCTTTTTGAGTTTGGCCAGATTGTATATTTTTTAGGAATTGGCAATCTACTTTATGGCGTTGATTCGGATATTAAATTTAAAGAAGGTGATTTCAGGAAAGAACATCTCAGGCGATTGGGTGAAATTGCCAATATTCTTATTGATGCAGGAAATATTTTTATTGTTACTGCTACAGAAATAAACTCGAGTGATATGGATATACTAAATACGCTCATAGAAAGGGATTTTATCAGGATTATATGGAACGGTGAAAAACCAGAAAATAGTATAAATTGCGATCTTAATATCGGCGATGAAGTTAGTGTTGAGGAAAAATGTTCGGAAATCATAAAATTTCTTCAGAATCAGGGAATTATTTTCAATCCTTTATAATATTTAAATTTATGAATTCTAATGTGTTTCTGCATGAAACAAAGATTTCAGAAAAAGATAAGTCGGAGCTTATAAAGCAGCAAGGTATAGTAATCTGGTTTACAGGTTTATCAGGAGCAGGGAAATCAACACTTGCAGCTGAGTTTGAAAAATATCTGTATAAAAAGAGAAAACTTACATGTCTGCTCGATGGAGATAATATTCGGTTTGGTTTGAATAGAAATCTTGGTTTTTCTGAAGATGACAGAACGGAAAATATTCGTAGAATTGCCGAAGTTGCGAAACTTTTTGCGGATAACGCAGTTATAACTCTTGTGTCTTTTATATCGCCTAAAATTGCAATGCGTGAAAATGCAAGGAAAATAATAGGTGCTGAAAGGTTTTATGAAATATTCGTTGATGCATCAATAGAAAAATGCGCCGCACGCGATGTTAAGGGATTGTATAAGAAAGCAATGAACGGAACTGTTAAGAATTTTACAGGGATAACAGCGGAATATGAAAAACCTGAAAATCCGTTTGCCGTTATTTCAACCGATAATGACGATATTGAAGAAAGTTTATCAGAACTTATAAAATACTTTGAGGATTTCGGTTTTTAATTTGTATTTTAAAATATTGGCTGAATAAATCAAATGCTTGAACAGCTTAAGGTTAGCCGGAAAGTAAAAATATATTTTTTAATTGTCATGTGTTTGATATGGAAAAAGCGCAAAAATTAAGGGAGTTGTTTTAAATGAGAGGCGAAAAAATTTTGATTTTACGTACTATACCACTAGCCAATTTTAAATTATTTATTGAACATATTGATCAAGAAATGAAT
>JAGOBX010000443.1 GCA_017999075.1 Candidatus Babelota bacterium
GCTCAGATATATGTATTACCGTCATTGTGTGAACCGTTCGGGATGAGTATTCTTGAAGCAATGTCATGCGGTCTTCCGGTAATTGTAACGGATGCTGGCGGAGCTCCTGAAGTAGTTGGAGCCAATAATAGTGAATTTGTTGTGCCTGTAAGAGACAGTGAAAAACTTGCAGAAAAAATTATAAGTTTGTTGTTGAATTATGAAAAATGCAAGAGCAAAGGAAAAGATAATAGAGAATATGCAGTAAGAAACTTTGATTGGCGGCTTATATCGGCAAAATATAATAGTTTATATGATGAAATATGCGGTTAATACTCAAGATTTTTATAAGCTTTTGTTTTATAGTATTTTTTTTTATAATTCTTGAAATTGCTGTCAGGGTTTTATGGAATGATTGCCCTGAAAATTATTTGTCTGTGAATTATTACCCTTCTCAAAAAATGCCTGTAAATTCAAAAATTGGATTTGATCATATACCAAATTGGTCTGGCTATGCCACTGGAGTGAAAATAAATATAAATAGTGCAGGATTACGGGATGTTGATGAAAAAAATTTTAAAGATAAAAATATAGTGTTGTTTTCCGGAGATTCTATTTTTTTTGGTTATGGATTGGCGGATGAATTTACGATAACTAATATTTTAAATAAAAAATATTCAGGAAAGGAAAATTATTATTATTTAAATAACGGAGTATGTGGATATAATCTTATTCAATCATTTGAAAAAACAAAACAACTAATTGAAAAATATAAAAATATAAAATACGTATTTTATTCATTTATACATAATGATGTTGAAGGTCTGTTTCAATCTGTTCAGCAGGATACTGGTTTTTTGCCTGAAATTAAATCGGCATATTTCATTGAACCTAATAAAAATAATTTTGCCTATAGATTATTGAATTTACTCCTTCCTGAAGATATAACAAATCCCAAATTTATATCAAGAATTGGAATAAGGCGCTTGCTTATAAGGTATAGTAAATTATATGCTTATATAGCGTTAAATTTAAAAAAAATATGCTGGTCATTTGTTTCCTCTGAAAGAAAATTTGATTACTGGATTTCAGAATTGAAAATATCGGAAACATTAATTTATGAACCTGTTTTGAAGACTGCTTTAGAAATAAAAAAATATATGGATCTGAATAAAATTCAATATTCAATAATAGTACCGCTTGATATGATAATTGAAGGCAAGCCGTTAGAAAAAATTATTAAAGAATTTCAAAAAAATCAAATTAATAATTATGCGGTTTCATTATTTTTACCGGATAGAACGGAATATGGGAAAAATTTTATATTAGGATGGGATTCACATCCTAATAGAAATGGGACTGAATTAATGTCTTCTGTCATAAAAAAAATATTTGAATATGAAAGGTCCGGAGATGCAGGCAACAAGATTTTCATAAATGATTATGAATTGAAATTAAAACAATATTTTCAAAAATACGCTGATGATAAAAGGGAATTAGATGATTTTATCAACTCTGTTTTAATGCCTCATTCAACATTGTTTTTTTCTAATAATGATTTAACTTCAAAACATTTTGTTTATGGCATATGGGATTATTACCCTTTGAGAAATGGAAAAATAACAGCTCGTATGGATGGATTATGGACTTCAAAATATTTATCAATATGCGCGTCTTCCTTATCTGAATTTTCTAAAATTAAATTGTATTTTGATGAATTTCAAATTGGACGCGGAACTAAAATATTTGTTAATGGAAAAGAAATACCTTTCAATGTTAAAGAAATCCAATCTGGAGGATATATTGAAATGTTCAATGAAAATAATAAAATTGTTTCTGAAACCTCGCCTGTAAAATATTTTTATGAAATATATTTTGAATTTGATAATTGTTTTAAAGATGATAATAACAGAATATTCGGACCATTTATAAAAAAACTTGAATTCGAAATATGATTTAATAATATTTTAATAAATTTTATAAATATATTTTGAGGTATTCACTGATGTTCGAACGTAGAAAATCAGTTCCTGACCGCCGCAGAAATTTTAGAACTCCGTTTACCGAACGCAGAAAACGTAATGCTGTTGAAGTATTCCGGTATGAAATAAATAAACTTTGCATTGCCTCATCCATAAAGAAAAGAATGACTGAAGCCTTTTCAGATTTTGTTAAAGATTTGAAAGAAACTCCAAGAAATCTTAACCCTGATGAAATTACTGCTTATCTAAAATCTCTGCCTGATAATAAACAGTCTGCGGCAGCTGCTGCTCTTGAATTTTTATATATAGAACTTTACGGATTTAACCAATACGATCAAATATTCTACGGGTTTATTGAATTGACTATTGTTAATCCTAAGTATAATAAATATGTTACTGCCCTAACTGATGCGCTGAAACTTAAAAATTATAGCAACAATACTTTGAAAGATTATAAGAACTACATAATTTCAATTCTGAATTATTATGATAAAGAACCTGAAACTATTACGTCTGAAGATATTAAAAGTTATATATTGCTGCAAAAAGAAATTAAGCCGTCATTCTCTGCTTCAGCGCAGAGCGGTATAACAAGCGCTTATAAGTTTTTTGCCCGTTTTGTGCTTAAAATAGAATTTAACCTTGAAGATATTCCATATCCAAAAAAACCGAAGAAACTTCCTAAAGTTATGAATGTTGCAGACGTTAAAAAATTTCTTGATACAGCAGCAGATATGAATATTAAATATCACGCTATATTTCTTATCGTTTATGCGGCTGGTTTGAGAGTTAGTGAAGTTGTGCGTATTCGTCTTGAACAGATTGATATCGAACGAGGAACACTGCTTGTTTTAAATGGTAAAGGAAAAAAAGACCGTTATACTATTTTTTCGCAAAAAATAATGAATGCCATTAAACAATATATCGCGGAATATAAACCGGAAAGTTGGTTATTTTATTCAGGTAAGGCTTTAAACCAACATTTAACAAAAGAATCTGTAGAAAAAATGTTTGCAAAATACAAGCACTTATCAGGCGTTAACCCTTTAGCAACCACTCATTCGCTGAGACATTCATTCGCCACTCATTTGCTTGAAAGTGGTACTGATATTCGTTATATTCAGGAACTGCTCGGACATAAAGATATTAAAACTACTGAAATTTATTTGCATGTTAGCAATAAAGAAATTTCAAAAATAATTAGTCCAGCAGACAGATTTCTTTAATTTTATATTTATTTTTTTAGAATTAGTAATAACATTATTATGATTATTAAAAATTGTAACTACAACTATGCTTTTAATTTTATGGGCATAGTTGTAATATTTTGATTGACTTTTTAAAGTTGACTGGATGCGATTTAGCCAGAATGTTTTTTACTAAAATTACGACTATCCCGCTAATTATAATTGCTTAGTCGTAACTTTTCGGTAGAACTAAATACAAGTTATCAGAAAGAGCGTTTTAAAAAGCGAGCCGGCATAATATAAATG
>JAGOBX010000445.1 GCA_017999075.1 Candidatus Babelota bacterium
TGCGCTATAATCATGCAAAAATATAAGCTTCCAATAAATTATTATGAAAAGTATAAACTTAAAACTTTTGCAGCAAAGTATGATTTTGAAAAATTAAAACTTTTTTTAAAATATATGATAGAACTTGATCATTTCCAGAAAAGCAGAGATAATTTTTTTAATGAAACTGCGTTTGAAATTTTTTTGAGAAAACTTTCTGATTTTTAATTTTATAAAATAATTATTGTGTAAAACTTTCATTTATTATATACTATTGAAAGTAAAATTTTATAAATATTTACAGAAAACGTTAAAAATTATTTGAAATTAAAAATATTTATTTTAATTTTTAGAATGAAAAAATAATTAAATTTATTAATATTAAAAAAAGGATGGTGAATTATGACTAACGAAGAAACAAAACAGGTTTTTACATTATCTATAACTTCTGTAGCTCCTCAGTTGAAAGGATTAGTCTCTGACAGCATCAGTAAAACTTCAGCAGAATTTGCCAATGTAGGATTACTTCTTGATTTTATAAATAAAAATGCTTTATGTAAATGCACTGCTGAAAAATCTTATAAGAAATTCATGAAAAAAAATGAAAATCAAGAAGAAATTTCTGTTCCAAGAGAAGCGGAAAATTTAACCTGCGTTTGTTGTGAAAGCGAAGACTCTGATATGGAAGATGTTTCGCCATCTGAAGAAATTGACAAAGAATCGGATACTAAACTTGAAAAAAAGAAAAAAATAGATATGCCCAAACGCGAGAAAATAAAAGAAGAATTGAAAAAAATTTCTAATTTTACTGATGAAGAAATGTCTATAATGGGATGGTCATCTCTTTATAAAGCGTATAGTTTAATTGCAAGATATGGACAAACAGGAGTCGAAGAAGAATTTAGAAAACTTCAATGGTTTGGAAAAGAAATGAAACAAATTGAAAAAAACCGCAAACGAGAAGAAAAAAAGAATAAAGGCAAAGATAAAGCTGGCAAAAGCAGTTCTAAAGAAGATAAAAAAAATAAAAAAGAAAAAGTGCGGGAAGAACGTAAATCAAAAAAAGAACAAAAAAAATTGGAAAAAGAAAAAAAACGTGCGGAAAAACGAAAAAAATAAACGCATAAATTTATTATAAATATTTTATAAAATGGCGCATTGGTCTAGGGGTTCAGGACGCCGCCCTCTCACGGCGGAAATCACGGGTTCAAATCCCGTATGCGCTATTTTAATTAAAAAAATGTTTGAAGATGTATTATAATATAATTATGTTATAAAATTATTTCAGACATTTTATGGAACTGTTTCCAAAATATATATATTTTTTTTTACAAAATTAACTTATTGTTTATCAATATATAATTTTGTAAAAAATGGCAGGACTGCCATTTTGGAAATATTCCCTTTATATATTTTTTGATTAAAAGGATTGGCTTTAATGAGTGCTGAAAATATTAAAGATTCAATAAGCAAGGCTAAAAACATTGTTTTTTACGGAACTTCTGCATTAATTTTGTTGACAATACTAATATTCGGATTTGTTTACGGAATAGTTACAGAATTGAAAAACGGTATGCCTGATTTAGAACAGCTTGACAGATCTTCAAAAAATTATACTGAACGTTATGTATTGCCTTCAAGAGTTTATGATGTGAATAATGAAGTAATAGCAGAATTCTGGGAAGAAAAAAGAATTCTTATTACTATGGATGATATCAGCGACACTCTTGTAAAAGCTTTTTTGGCGATAGAAGACAGGGATTTTTATAAACATCATGGTTTAAATTTTAAACGGATTGTTAAAGCAATATTTACTAACGTATTAAAAAGTGAACGCGCGCAGGGAGCAAGCACTATAACCCAACAACTTGCCAGATCATTGTTTTTTACAAGAAAAAAAATAATGATGAGAAAAGTGGCTGAAATGCTGCTTGCAATAGAAATCGAACGCAGATTTACGAAATCTGAAATACTTGAAGGATATTTTAATAAAATATTTTTAGGAAGCGGGGCATATGGAGTTGAAGCTGCTGCTCGAGCATATTTTGGAAAACATTCAAATCAATTATCTTTAGGCGAATGCGCTATGCTCGCAGCTTTACCTAAAGCTCCTTCATCATATTCTCCTTTAAAAAATCCTGATAAAGCAAAAAAACGTCAGGAACTTGTTTTAGCATCTATGGTTGAGGCTGGATTTATAACAGAAGAACAGAAACAGAAATCAATGATAGAATTTTGGTCTAAATTCAGAGCAACTGATCATTCTCAAATTAATTTACAGTTTAGAAGTAAATTTAAAGTTGCCGCTCATTTCGGAGAATATATTTATAAATTATTAATTAAAGATGTTAATTTAACTCGTCAGCAGGTTTATCAGGGAGGTTATCAGATATATACGACATTAAATGTCAGTTATCAGAAAGCCGCTGAAAAAGTGTTATCAGCTAAGATAAATGAATATAGGAAAAATTTAAAAAAACCAAGAAATACGCCTTCCGAATTTAAAAATGAAATTGTTCAGGGAGCTTTATTGACGATAGATCCGAAGACTGGGGATATTCTTGCGATGTGCGGCGGTTCAGAATGGACGCTTGACAATCAAGTCAACCGAGTTACTATGACTCCTGGACGTCAGCCTGGATCATCTTTTAAACCTTTTATTTATGCTGCAGCAATAAATGCAAAAAAAATTACAGCTTCTACAGTGCTTGTTGACGAACCTGTAACTTTTCATAGAAAAGGAATGCAGCCATGGTCTCCGCAAAATTATGAAGACGAACATCTTGGAGAAATTACGATTCATATGGCTCTTGTAAAATCTTTGAATGTTATAGCTGCTAAGATAATGGATTTAGTCGGACCTGGAGAAGTTGTGAATTTTGTTCGAAGATTTGGAATTGAAGCTCCGTTAAAACCGTATCTGGCATTAGCTTTGGGCGGTCAGGAAATACCTATGATTGAACTGGTAAATGCATACGGTGCATTTTCTAATGCAGGATTGTTTTACAAACATAGAGCAATAAAATATGTTAAAGACAGAAATGATCAAATAATATATGAAAAATCAAGCAGTATACCGTTTCAGGCTATGCCGCCTGAAGTTGCGTATATAATGTCAAATATAATGGCGGATGTTACAAGACCAGGAGGAACTGCTACAGTAATCGGAGAAGTTATGCCGGAACGCAGAGTCGCAGGGAAAACAGGTACAACTAATGATTATAAAGATGCTTGGTTTATTGGACACGTTCCCGGGTATGTAACAGGAGTATGGGTGGGTTATGACAGAGGAAGCATACCGTTAGGTACCCATCAGACAGGAGGAAGATTGTCTGCATCAATATGGGCTGAATATATGAAAATAATACTTGAAGGTAAACCTATAGAATGGTACACAGATGTTCCAAGTAACGTTATTTTCGTTAATGTTTGCAGAGAATCAGGTAAACTTTCCAATGAAGCTTGCCCCATAG
>JAGOBX010000446.1 GCA_017999075.1 Candidatus Babelota bacterium
TAATCGAATTATCTTTTTTAAACGGTTCTTCAAAATTAAAAAATTACAATGTTAAATCGCTAATAAAATATTAATTTTTTTTTGGAATATATTTTTAATTTTTATTATAAAGCATATACAATGACTAAATTTTTAATTAGAGTAATTATAATTTTATTGTTATTTTTACAAATTAGTATAAACAATATCTTGGCAGAAAGTTTTTGGAAAAAATTTTTTTCAAAAGACTCGCCTGAAACTTCAAATAAAATTGTCGAATCAAATGACAATATTTTACCAAATACTGCAAACCCTATTGATGAGATAAATACTGATTTTTCTATATTTCAAAATTACAATAATTTAAAATTCAATATTGTATCTGAACCGGTTTATTATTTTATTCATAGACCTAAAGCAGATATTGAAATTATTTCAAATATTGACAGTAAAAATCTTTTTCATAAAATTGTAACTGGATATACAAAAATCAAAGAACGAGAAATTAAACTTTATGAATTTGAAATATTTAACAATAACATAATCTCTGTTAATATATTCAACAATTCAAAAAAAATCAAAAAAACTATTAAATGGTCTTCAGATGGGAAAAGGATGCTTGAAGAAAATTATAAAAACAATGAATCCCACGGCCCCAGAATTGAATGGTATGAAAATGGACAAAAAAAATCTGAAGAAAATTTTACCAATGGAAACCGCAATGGTCCATCAGTTTATTGGCATTACAACAGCAAAATAAGCTGTGAAGAAAATTATTCAAACGGTTTTTTGCACGGAAAAAAGATTAAATGGCATATTAACGGAAATCCTAAAAGCGAAGAAGATTATATAAACGGCAAAAAAATAGGAAAAGGAAATTTTTGGGATATCAACGGGACTCCAGTCCCATTGAACTAATTAAATATTATTACTTTTTCTAATATTTAATTTCGGGATAAATTACAAACACGAAATTATAACCTCATAATAAAACAGTATTAAACAATAATAAATGAAGTTTAATACGGTTTTATTATGAAATACATAATTTCAAATATACTTCAGAATTAAAAAATTCCAGTTTTGTATTTTATTTGGTATGATGTTTAGAAGGTTTAATCACAAGATAACTATTTTTTCTGCCAGGAACAGCTCCTCTAATTAACATTAAATTTTTTTCTACCTGTATATCTACAATTTCAAGATTAACAGAAGTAACCTTTTCTGTTCCCATTCTTCCTGGCATTCTTAATCCTTTAAAAACTCTACTCGGATCAGAATGTTGACCGACTGAACCGCCATGTCTAAAAAATTCATGAGTTCCATGGCTTCCTTTTCCTCCACCCATATTATGGCGTTTCATAACTCCGGCAAATCCTTTTCCTTTACTTATTCCAAGCACATCTACAAATTCGCCTTTTTTAAATATATCAATGCTCACAGGTTTTCCTATTTCATATTTTTCAACTTGTTCGTCATTATCAAGACGCATTTCTCTAACAAAATTCAACGGTTTTGAACCTGCTTTTTCAAAATGTTTCAACATTGGTTTCCCAACGTTTTTCGGTTTTTTTTCATCAAATCCAAGCTGAACTGCAGAATACTTATCAGAAGCTGACTTTTTTTTCTGAAGAACAGTACAAGGACCGGCTTCCACAACAGTTACAGGAACTGCTGAACCATCATCCTGAAATATTTGGGTCATTCCTATTTTTTTCCCTAAAATACATACGCTCATTTCAAATCACACCTTTTCTCTCAAATTTATCAAAATAAAAAAATAATAATATATAACTATTCTAAAAAGTCAAATATTATTTTATTGTTTTTATAATATTGTTTTATTTATTATTTTATATTGATATCATTTAACAAATTATCATCATCGACATTTTCAAACAATTTTTCATTTTCTATATTTTTCAAATCATTTAATTCATTTTCTATAATTTTATCAATATCCTCTTTTTTTTCTGAAATCATTTTTATATCAACATCAGATTCTATATTTTTCATATCAATTGATTCGATTTCTTTTTCAAGTTCTTCAAGTTCAGCATTAAAATCATTACTGTTTTCTATCATTTCATTATTTTTAACAACCGAAACATTTTCCTTATCTTTACTACTGCCTATCATATTATTCAAATCAGTTAACGAATCTCCGCTTATATCAACTCCATCAATAACATTATTATCTTTTACCGAATCTTTATTTTCATAAATCTCATTTTTATTTAAATTTTCCAAATCATCGTGCATAAAAAATTTTTTTTCAATTTCTATTCCAATCTTATCAACTTCAGACAATATAGATTCAATTTTATCATTTTCTTTGATATCGCTGTTTCTTTCAATTTCTTCAATTTCTTTTTCATTCAAATCATTATCAAACAATTCTTCAACATTTATAATTTTCCCAAGACCTGCATTAGATGTATCTTTTTTCAAATTATTTAATTCAATATATGCATTCTCAAATTGTTCGTTGATTTTTTCAGCATTTTCCTCAATGCTAGTTATATTTTCAGTCAGTTCAACTTTTACTTCTTTCAAAACATTTTCAGCTTCTTCAATAGCATTTTCTTCAAGTCTGCGTATTGCTCTATCAACATCTTCTTCTTCAGAATATTTTTGTTCATCAACTTCATTTTTCCTATAATCTCCGCAAACATTTTTGTTTCCGTTAATATCATAAACTATTTTTTCATATACTTCCTTAATTTTTAAATTTTTATTTAAAGCATCAAGCAATCCTGTTAGCTCGCATATGATTTCACGTTGTTTAACAAGTTCTTCAGTTGATTTCTTTGTTTGCCTGAGTTTTTCAATTTTTTCATTTAAAAAATCAATTTTACCTTCAAGCTGTTCAATTAGTATTTTTTGAAGTTCTACAATTTTTTCGGCATTATCTTTAACAAGAACATCTGCATTTTCAAATTCTTCAAGTTCAGTTTCAAGACATAATACACGATTTTTTAAATCTTCAATTTTTTTTAAATTTTTGGAGATTTTACACATTTTTTATTCTCGTATCATAAAAAAAATATTCTATGAGACAACTTTTTCAATTTTATTAGATTTAATGCATCTTGTACAAGCTCTGACATATTTAGTGGTACCATCAATTTTAGCTTTAATATTTTGTAAATTAGGTTTCCACACTCTTTTTGTTTTATTGTGAGCATGACTCACAATATTTCCTTTGCTAACAGTTTTTCCACAAATTTCACATTTAATAGCCATAATACAATCACCTACAATATAATATATAAAACACAAATTTATTAATATTATATTCTTATTTTAAAAAAAAACAATATTTTTATTTAATAAAATATTTAAATACAAAATCGAAGAGTCAAATAAAAACCAAATAAAAACAATGATTCAGTAAAGAATAAGCTGGCCGTAAAAATGGTAAACAGAAAAATAAATGAAAAAAAATAAAAAAACAGGAATTTTATCAAA
>JAGOBX010000447.1 GCA_017999075.1 Candidatus Babelota bacterium
ATAAGATTCTTTCAAAAGCTATTGAAAAACAATTAATTATAGAACAGGATAAACTTGATGATAGTGAAATTTATAATTTTATTTTTGCACCTGGATTTTCTACTGCCGATGCTGTAACTGAAATTTCCGGTCGGGGTGTCGGGATGGATGTAGTAAAAAAAACAATTGATAAATTAGGTGGAAAAATTGATATTGAAACAGAAATTGATAAATTTACTAAAATTACAATAACACTGCCTGTTTCAACTTCGATAATTGACGGACTTATAGTAAAAAAAAATAATTCCAAATATATTTTTCCTGTATTAAAAATCAAACAGACTATTGATGCTAATAGTATTGATATTAAATCTACATATGATACCAATAATAAATTTATAATATTTTATAATAAAACCATTCCTTTGATTAGTTTGAATTATATATATGAGAAGCCAAGAGTGCGAGGAGCGAAGTACGAAGATAGTGATAATGTAATAATTATAATTGAATTTGAAAATAAATATTTTGGTATAATGGTTGATGAAATAATATGTAAACAAAAAGTTGTAACTAAAAATTTTGGTGGACGTTTTAAAAATATTCCAGGACTAAAAGGCGGTGCTATACTTGGAGATGGTTCTGTCGGAATGATAATTGAGCCTGGAGAAATAGTTAGAGAACTGAAAAAAAATTCTGAATACATACTTTTTAAAAGGTGGTGATTTTATGCAGAGTAAAGAGACTTTATTTACTAAATCAGGAGGTAAATTATTAACTTTTTTTTTAGATAACCGTGAATACGGTATTCAGATTCTTGAAGCTCGAGAGGTAGTGGGAATGCAGAATATTGATCCTGTTCCTCGCACGCCTGAATTTATGAAAGGTGTTATTAATTTACGGGGTAAAATTGTTCCGGTTATTGATTTGCGCTTAAAATTCAGTATGCAGAAAAGGAAGTATGATAAAGACAACTGTATTATAGTAGTTGATTTGAACGGAATTCTCACTGGAGTTATTGTTGATCAGCTTGCTGGAGTTATCACAATTGATAAAGAATATTATGAAGCTGCTCCTAAACTTGGAAATAATATCAGCGCAGAATTTGTATCAGGAATGGTTAAACTTGATGAACGTGTTATTATTGTTCTTGAAATTGAAAAAGTTCTAGATAATGATGAAATTGAATTCCTTAAAAAGGCGACATAAATGAGTGCGAGGTAATAGGAAGAATATAAGGCATAGATGTAAATAAACAAAAAAGTCCAGATAGACACAAATAGACAGAATAAAGCTCAGAACGGCAAAGAAGAATTTTAAATTTTTAAAAGATTTAAATTTTGCCGCATCAATTTTGAAGTTTTAATTCAAAATTTTTAATTTTTTAAAGGAGTATGTTTGTTATGAAATTAAAATTATCTACTAAACTTATCAGCGGTTTTGTTACAGTCGCGTTTATTACAGTTATTGTTGGATTTATAGGATGGTATTATACAAACAAGGTTGCTGCCACAGGAAATATTATTTATGTCAATATGCTTGTTCCGATTAATGAAATGGCTGATATTGGCGTGGCTTTTAACAGGGTTCGTGTGAATGTTCGTGATATGATAAGGCATAATGATTTTAATAAAATAGATGAAAATGCAAAAAAAATTGATGAATTGACGGAAGATATTAATAAAAATGCCGATAATTTTGAAAAAAAAATTGTGTCAACTGAGATGAAAAACATGTTTGCTTATTTTAAAGAAACTCGTGTTGCTTTTCGTAAAGATTTAGACAAACTTATTGAATTAGCAAAAGCAAATAAAGATGAAGAAGCATATGAATTATTAGATGGAGCCGCTTTTAAAACAGCAGTGGCAGAAAATGACGCTATTGAAAAAATAACTAATGCTAAGGTTGATGATGCTCATAAATTTTCTGACAATTCCAATAAAGACGCTAATTTTGCAGGTATTTTTGTTACAGTAGCAGTTATTATAGGATTTATAATTGCCCTTGGTTTCGGATTGATATTAAGCCGCAGTATATCAAATGCCTTGTTGCGAATAGTAAATGATTTGACAAGTGGTGGTAATCAGGTTGCTTCAGCATCAGGACAGATTACATCTGCGAGTATTCAATTATCTGAAGGTGCTCAAGAACAAGCAGCATCAATTGAAGAAATGTCTGCGACAATGGAGGAAATGGCATCTCAGGCGCAGACAAACGCAGAATCAAGCAAAGAAGCTTCGGTATCAGTTAAAAAAGTGGCAGACATAGTTCAACAAAACGCAGATAACGCAAAAAATGCTGCTTTGGGAATGTTGGAAGCCCGTAATTTAGTTGAAACAGGAGATGCTGTAATATCAGAAATTGCAAAATCTATGGAAGAAATAAGACAGGGAAGCGAAAAAATTACTGATATTATTGATTCAATAAATGAAATAGCGCAACAGACAAAAATGCTTGCTGTTAATGCTGCTATTGAAGCTGCTCGGGCAGGAGAACATGGGCAGGGCTTTGCTGTTGTGGCAGATCAGGTAAGCAAACTTGCGGAAACTTCAAGAACCGCTGCAAAAGAAATCGCTGATTTAATCAAAGAAAGTGTTCGCAAAGCAGAATCTGGAAACTCAGTAGCTAAAAAAGGCACTGAGTCTATGAAATCAATATTGAACAGCACAGTAAAAACATCTGATATAATTGCTGAGATAAATTCAAGTTCCAAAGAAGCGGCTCAGTTTGTTATAAGTGTGCGCAATCAGGTTGAAAGTATCACACAGGCATCGCTTGAACAGGCAAATGGTATTGAACAATCTACAAAAGCAATAGCGCAAATCGATACAGTAACTCAGCAGAATTCAGCGGCAGCAGAAGAAACATCAGCGGCAGCAGAAGAATTGAACAGTCAGGCTGAATCCTTAATGGATATTGTAAACCAAATGAATATTCTTGTAACTGGAAAAGAGATAGAATTAGGTGTATTGAATAAATCGAAATTTAACCATCCACAAGTTAATAATTCAAGTCAGTATGCAACTAATAGAAAATCCGGTTATTCCGATTTACAAAAAATAGTTTCATTTAAACAAACCAGTTCCCCTCATCATAAAAAACAATTGCCGAAGGGAGCATCTGAAGTAAATCCGAAAGAAATTATACCAATGAAAGACGATTTTTCGGAATTTAGAGAACCTTAATTATGTTAAGTGATTTAGCTGAAATGAAAGAAGCTGCAGAAAAATTGTTGCTTCTTTCAAATCAGGCCCTAAAAATAATTTTTTAGAAAATAAAATATTATTTAATTTTTGTAAAAATATCTGCTGCAGGCAATTGACAAAAAAAAAACAGATGAAGAGTTGTTGACAAACTATCTGTTTTAGGTATATAATCTTATATTATGTAAAAAAATTTTTTATAAGATTAGTTTTTTATCAATGTTTCAAGCGGTTTCAAAAAATATTCTTACTGTAACATCAAATTTT
>JAGOBX010000019.1 GCA_017999075.1 Candidatus Babelota bacterium
TTATTGAACTTTGAAATAATTAATTAATAGCTTGTTCTTCTATTTTTAAAAGATTTAAAAAAGGTTTTGTTCTTAGAGTGAAATACAACATTTTATTATCTTTGTCAACAGTCATTCCGCTGAATCCGAGTTCTCTGTCAGCCAATGCAGCATTTTTCATTATATCATAAACATTTATAACATTTGTTATTTCTAAAGATGCTATATCTACAAAAATCAAATTACCAGGTTTATCTCCGTATTCGCTTGTTCCTACAATCAGTTTGTTATCAATAGATGTTATTCCTTTCCCTGCAAAATTAAAATTCAATTTTGAAGATATGTTTAATTCTCTTATAATTCTGCCTGTATCATCTATTTCAAAAATCTTATCCTTTCTTGATAATATAAATATACGGTTATCATCTGTTATCTCGATTCCTGAAGGTTCAATATTTGCCGGAAGTTGTATTTTTGCTACAGTATTAAATTTTGAATCTGTAACTTTTATTGATTTATTATCTGTCCAATCAATAACGTAAAACTGATTTGACATTCTTTTATATGTTATTCCTTCCAGCCATCCTTTTATTCCTGATATTGATCCGTCAGATATTTTTTTTCCGGACTTATCAAATATTTTCAATTCACCGTTCATTTTAGATGAAATTCTCAATATATTATTTTTATAACAATAAATATCTGAAGCATCATAAA
This sequence comes from Candidatus Babelota bacterium, assembly GCA_017999075.1. GTDB lineage: Bacteria > JAGOBX01 > JAGOBX01 > JAGOBX01 > JAGOBX01 > JAGOBX01. Next base: position 697 of record JAGOBX010000019.1, read on the forward strand.
TTTCAGGTGATTTATAACTCGTTACATATCTTAAATTAATCATCTTGTTTGTTTGATTTTTTTTACCGGTTTTTAAATCCTCATATTTCAGGTTGCCTGATTCTGAATTATTATTTGACTGTCTCCCTGAAATATTTTCCGCACGATTTTTTTTTTGAATACTGGCCCCAACATTTTTTCTGTCTATCTTGTCAATAATTTTTTTCTCCGGAACATATTTTCCTTGAACCTCTTCCAGATCAAATAAATCTTCAGCTATATCTGATTTCCGGATATTATCGGCATTTAACTTTCCACTGTTGTTTATTTCAATTTCAGATTTTGTTTTAGGTAATATTGTAATATTCCCCTGCTTAATTTTAGTATTTTCCGACGTAGGTATAATTTCAGATTTTGGCTTTTCAATTTTATTTTCAATTTCAATATCGTCAAGTTCATCATCTTTTTTATTTGATGATACTGATTCATCCTGTTCTGCTTTATCATTTCCATTTTCTTCAACATTGCTTATGGTTTCAATATCAAGCAGCCCTTCATCAAAAACATTATTTTTTTTATCATTTGTTTTAATTTGTTTTGAAGGAATAATATTTTCATTGTATATTTCAGCAGATGGTTTTTCTTTAGATTCAGGTTTATTCTGGCTCGGACGGTAAAATTCTAATTCATTTTCTTTCTTTCCCTGAGGATAATTATCATTTTGTCTATAATTTTTATTTAGTGGTTTTTTTATTTTTTCTGAAATATTGTCTTTTTTTAAAATTTCAATAAGTTCCTCGTCTATTCCATTTTTAGAAAAAACTTGAGTTTTTGTTCCTTGATCAGAAAAACCGGTTAAACTTTGCCTTTTATCAGAACTTTCTGTACTATCCTGATTTGAATAGGGCGCGGGTTCTCCTGACATATAATTAAGCGCAGACTGAGATTGCTGCGGAGACTGCAAAAAAAGTTGCTGCGGAGATTGTTGAATTGGCTGCGAAAACTGCGATGCAGGCTGAAGAGCAGACATTCCTTGAAGATAAATAGGATAATTTACTATCGGAGGATAAAAATACGGATAAATCTGTTGAGGATGTATTTGCCCTGATGAAGAAGAAATACCAGAATTACTTATATTCTGATTTTGATGCTGAGATGAAGAATAAATATGCCCTTCTTTTGAACCAGCAATTGCGCCAGGCGTTTCAGTTGAAGATTTATTTTCAAGTTTTTGTTTTAATAATTTCAATTCATTTATAATAATCTTATTATTGCCGGAAAGTTCTTCTATCTGACGTTTGTATTCATCATTTATTCCCGTAGTTCCAGATTGATAATTGTCAACTGTTTTTATATTTACATTTTCTTTTTTTAAATCAATAGGCAGCTCAGGCTGATTTAAATCTTCATATTTTCTCAATCTATCTTCAAGAAAAACTATATATTTTTCCTGATTTTCTAATTTTTCATTTAACCCTGAAGAAGTTATCAAAGAACTCGCAAATCTTCCGTTTTCCAATGTTTCATTTAAATTATCATACTCCGACTTCAATTTTTCATATATCTGTTTGGCCTGTTTCAATTCTTCAGTAAATTTAACAAGTTCATTTGACATCTGCTCATTTTTGTCGCGGACAAGTTTATTATCTGACATAATCCCTTTAACTAAAATTTTATATTTTTCTATTTCACGTTTCAACAATACAAATGATTGACCGTCAATATCTTTTATAATTTTATCTGTCTCAATCAATTTCATAGAAACTTGGTCAACCGCATTTTTCAATTCTTCATTTTCTTTAGTCAATTCTTCATTTAATTTGTTGATTTTTTGATAATCATCTGCTGAAACAAACGATTGATAATCACGGGTTATAGCAATTATTTTATCAGACAACTGTTTTACTTGATTTTTAAGTTCCGAATTTTCAAAAATCAATTTTTCAATTTCTTCAGCTTTTAAAGTATCACTGATTTTTCCGATATTCTCAATTTTATTCTGCGTTTTAGTCAATCCTGAATAATCAGCTGACAACTTATCGTATTTTTCCTGAATTTCACCAAGTTTCCTGAGCAAAATCAAATTTTGTTCGGCAAGTTTTTCCTTATAAGACTTATAATCTTCGCGTATTTTAACCAGCTCGCTTATATAACTCTGTGAATCAGTATCTTTTCGGATATTTTTTACAATATCAATAAATTTTGTTTCTAAAACGTTTATTCTGTCTACTATTTGATTGTATTCACCTGTTTTTTTATTCGATTCCGATGAAGCGGCCTTATATAACTCTGTTAATTTATAATTTTCATCTTTCATTTTTTTCAATTCTGACGTAAGCGTTACCATATCCCTGATTTTCAGCATCAATAAGTTTTCTTTTTCTTTCAATTTATCCGATTCCAATGAAGCAAAAACAAGTTTTTCATTCAAAGATTTATTTTTTATCAATTCTGCATTTAATTTTTCATCTAAAATTTTTATTTTTTTTTCATAATTTTCCAGCTGAATTTTTGTCCTTGACGCAATATCAATTTCCTGATTTTTAGCAGTCAATTCCATTATTTTTTCGTTCAGCAGTTCATTATCTTTTGATGCAGAATGCAATTTCGACATCAGTTCAGATGTCATCCGGTTATATATTTCTATTTTTTTTGATATTGAACTTTTTTCAGTTTCAAGAAGATTGGTTTTGTTGGTCAATTCTTTTATTTTTGTTTCAAGAAGTTCCTTTATATTATTCAATTTTTTATTTTCTTCTTCTAACGCAGTCTGCCGTTTTAAATAATCAGAACTTATATTTGTTTCTTCCGCTCTGCCAGAAAATTCTTTTTTCAATTCTTTATTATCTTTATAATTGCCGTCTTGCTTTATGGATAATGCCGTTAAACTTTGTTTCAGCATATCATTTTGTTCTGATAACTTTTTATTAATCTGTAAAATAGTTTCATTCTTATCTTTCAATATTTCTAACTGGTTAGAAATAATCTCAAACTTTTCTGTAAACCCTTTCTCTCGAGAAGCAAGTTCTTTTTCATAATTTACTATCAATGCAAGCAATTTTTCTTTTTGATGTTTTAATCCTTCTATTTCTTCTTTGGAAGAATTTTTTTTGTTTTTCCCCGAAATATTATCCATTAATTTTTTTTCTGCAATCTCAAGTTCTTCTTTTAATTTCTTTATTTCATCGGTCGTTATTCCTGAAACTGATGCGTATTTCAATTCCAATTCTTTTATTTTAGAATTAAGTTCAGAATTCATTTTCGAAGCAGCTTCGAGTTTCTCCGATAATTCGCTTGAATGTGCCGAAGAAATCGAATATTTTTTTACCGCATCTTCAACTGCAGCAGCCAATTCAGAATTTTGGGTTTTCAAACTTTTATTATCCGATTGAAGTTCTTTATACAATAAATATATTTTTCCAACTTCTTTTTTTAATATATCGATTTTTTCATTTGTATTTTCTGACGTTGATGATAAGGTCAATTCCAGATTTTTGTTTATATTTTCAAGCTCTGCATTTTTTTCTTCTATAGATGTTTTTCCTTTTTTCACATTTTCTATATCAAGAACAAGTTTACGGTTTATACTGTTTAATACATCTATTTTTTTTTCTTTTTCTTCTATTGAACTCAACAATTTTTCCCTTTCTTCTGAAAGTTCATCTATTCTTAACAGTGCTTTTTTATCAATTCCTGAAGCTGCAAGTTTTTCTTCTACGGTTTTTTTCAGTTCTGCATTTTCAACAATCAATTTTTTAGAATTACCCATCAGCAAAGCAAATTTAATCTGCATTTCTCCATAATTTTTTACAAGTTCTATTTTTTCTTTTTTCAGTTTTTCATAATCTTCTATGTCAGCAGCAAGTTTTTTATTTTCAGATGTCAATTTATCAATCTTATCTTTCAATTGAATATTTAAATTCTGAATTTTAGTCGTTCCTTCAAGAAGAACAGCTATTTGATTTGTCAATTTTCCAAGTCTCAGGTTTAATTCACCATACTTAACTTGCAATTCTCCGTATTCTTTTTCAAGATCATCATACTTTTTTCTATCTATGGTATTATTCATTAAATCGGTTGTTTTCTGCTGCAGAGTCTTGTATTGTTCGGCAAGATTACTTAACTTTTCTTCCCATTCTTTAACATTAACGCTGATCTGTTTCTGTTCTTTGACTGAAATTTCATTTCTTGGTTCGGCAGGAATTCCTGTATTTGCAGATTCGGTATATTGCTTTAATTTATTCAGCAGCTGTTTATTCTTATCAAGCTGAATTTTTAAACTATCATATTTTTCTTTTGTGATGAGTACTTTTGATTGACCGGCATAAGTTTTATCGTCCGGTGGTGTTTCAGAAATTATTATTGTTGGTAATACTAATACAGAGAGTAAGATTAAAAAAAAAATTCTCGCCATTATTTTATAATTTCGATTTCTGTAATTTCTTGAATTTTGTCTTTTATTTCTCGTTCAATCCCCATTTTAAAAGTCAAATTTGATACAGGACAATCAACGCAGGCGCCTTTAAATCTTAATTTTAAAACTGTTCCTTTAATTGATACAAATTCCACATCTCCGCCATCTGTCGCAAGATATAACTTTATTGTTTCAAGTTCCTTTATTATTCTTTCTTTTAAAGATTTTTGAGTCACTGATTTTCCTCTGATTTTAATTGGTCGGGCAGACTGGATTTGAACCAGCGGCCCCCTGCTCCCAAGGCAGGTGCGCTACCAAACTGCGCTACTACCCGACGTTATAAAATACTCGGTTATTATATTAAAAAAAAACTTATTGTCAACTGTTTTTAATATTTTTATATTATAAAAAAAATCACAGAAATCATTCTATATCTATTTTATGATTTTTGCTGAATTTTAATTCCCACCACAATTGTATTTTGAATACCGCTAAATTGAAAATATCTATAAAATCATCAAGAAGTGAGTATATTATCGGAACAATAAATAATGTTAATATTGTAGATGATATTAGTCCGAATATCACAACTACCGCGCAGCCTTGATATAATTCCGATCCTTCTCCTTGTGATATTGCAAGAGGTATCATCCCCAGAATCGTGGTTAAAGTGGTTATGGCTATTGGCCGCATCCTTAATTTTCCTACTTCAATAATAGCATCGCTTCTTGCTACACCTCGAAACCGCAATATATTCAAATAATCTATCAGTATAATCCCATTATTAACAACAGTTCCGGATAACATTATAATGCCGATTAAAGCTGAAATATCAAGCTGCAGATTCATTATCCTTAACCCGAATACTACTCCTATTAGAACAAGAGGTACTGAAAACATAATTATAACAGGCTGTATGAATGATTCAAACTGAGATGCCATAATTATATAAACTAAAAATACAGAAAATATCAGGGCAAGTCCAAGCTGACTGAATGACTCTTTTGTGTTTTTAGCAGAACCATACCAGTAAAAAGTCATATCTTTATATTTAGGCAATACATTTTTATCAATATCAGCCAGAACTTTTCCTGACGCAGTTTTTGAATTCAATATCGATTCAAGGGTAATAACATTATTTAAATTTGTTCTATTTAATTCATTGAATTGTTCATTTTCATTTATATATACAAACTCTCCAAGTCTTTTTATTGAACCGGAATTTGTCAAGATCGGATATTTTAAAAATAAATTTTTATCGAATTTTTTATTTTTTTTACCTTCAACTATAATATCTATTTTCTTATCATTTTTATAAAATGTTCCCGATTTTGTTCCGTTTAATACGCTAAAAACGTAATCTGATACATATTTAGCAGACAACCCATTTTCCGAAACAGTTCTGCGGTTAATTACTGCTGATATTTCGTTCGTCATATCAGTGCCGCGCAGCCGCGTTAAAATTATCCCCTCTTTTTTTTCAAGATATTTTTTTATTTCACCTGAACTCTTTATTAAATAATCGTGCTCGTCAGAACCAACGCTGAATTCTATTTTTTTATTATCCACATTTATTTTGGAAACTTTAGAAACAAACAGTTTTCCGTATTTGAATGAATCAGAATATTTCTCAAGAAAAATTAAATAATCAGAAATATCTTTTACTGAAACATTATCCTTAAGTTTTACGTATATCTCTGAATTCGCCGGATTTACTGTCGTTGCAATAATTTGAGTATTCGTTTGTTTAATATCAGCTTCTATTTTTTTCGTTATTATATCTGTTTCAGTAATATTATAATCAGGCTCCAATTCAAGAGTTATTTTAAATTCTTTTATGTTCCCGTCCGGCAAAAAAATTCTGTCAGGCATTTTCAATACGCTTAATACGCAAACTCCCACTACCAATATTACAATTATGGTTTTATAAATAAAATTTAAAATCAGCTTGGATTCAAATTTGACTCCTATAGAATGTTTTAACAAAAAAATATAAACTGATATAAAAATGTCTCCTATATTAACAAAAAAATCATCTATCAATTTAAACAAATATGCTGGTTTGGTTTCCTGTTCCTTTTTAAACATGTATGCCGAAAGCATTGGAACCAGCAGCAAAGCAACAAATAATGAAAATATCAGTGAATATATTACAGATAATGCAAGGTCAGTAAACAATTTACTCGCTATTCCTGTTAAAAACAATATTGGAAAAAATACAGCTATAGAAGTTAAATTCGAACTTATTACGCTTATTGCAACTTCTTCGCTTCCTGATACTGCAGCTTCTTTAGAAGTTCTCCCTTCTTTCAAATGCCTGTATATATTTTCCAGTATTACGACAGAACTGTCAAGCATCATTCCAACACCAAGTGCTAATCCTGCTAATGATAATATATTTCTTGTTACATTAGAAAAATATAATAATGCAAATGTTGAAATAAGCGCAATTGGAATTGTTAAAGATATTATTATTGTAGATTTTAATGATCTCAAAAAAATAAATAAAATTATTACAACAAGTATTATGCCGCCCTGTATGTTTCCTGAAACTACTTCCTGTGAAGCATTAATATAAACAGAATCATCTTTTGATATGTTTATCTTCAAATAGTTATGTTTTTTTCCAAAATCATATATTACAGGTTTTATTTTTTTTACTATGTCAAGAGTATTTCCTTCATTCGTTTTTTTTATCACCATTCCTACCGAGGATATTCCATTTACACGGGAAATATTATCTATTTCTTTATAAGTCAAAACAACATCTGCCACTGAAGATATTTTTATATTATTTTTTAAATTAAGGTTTTTTATGTCTTCAATCTTTATGAACTGACCTGTCATTATAACAGAATTTGAATGATTGCCGATTTGAATTTTTCCGATTTGAATTTTTTTCTGCCATAAATTAATTTTTTCAATAACTTCAGGAACTGTAATTTTCATCGCCATCATACGGTTTGGATCGCATATGACTTTTACACATTCCTCGAATCCGCCTTTTATTTCTACTTTTCCGACTCCTTCTATTTGTTCGATTAAAGGTTTTAGTGATTTATCTGCAAATTCTTTTATTATATTTATATCTGTATCTCCGTATAAATCAAAACGGAAAATAGGTTGCGCGGATGAACTGATCCTGTGAAGCATGGGTTTTTCTGTTTCTTCTGGAAGGTTCACTGTATTTATTTTTTCTCTTATTTCAAGAGCAGCTAAATCTATATCTGTGTTCCATCCGAATTCTATTGTAATAACGCTCTTATTTTTTTCTGAAGTCGAACGAAGAGTTTCAACTCCGGAAACTGTATTTAATACTTCTTCGAGAGGTTTGCTTACTTTATTCAATACATCTATCGGAGATGCATTCGGATACGGCGTTAAAACAACTATTGATGGGATGTCTATATTCGGAGTTAAACTTACGGAAAGCTTTGTTACACATATCAGACCTGTCAGCAGACAAAACAATAAAATCATTATTGTAGCGACAGGTCTGTCAACCGCAAATTTTACAATTTTCATCTAATTTTAATTTTCTTTAAATGTATCCATTCTTATAAAAATCAATTATTCGGTAAATACTGTTTTGGTCATTTTTTTTACCAAATGTTTTTCAAGTCTGATATAATTAGGCAAACCATTCAAATAAGGAGGATAATCTTCCCCTGTTATCAGAGGCTCACAGTAAATTCTAAAATCTTCTGTGATATGCATTCCATCATCGCTTATATATTCATCCGGTAAAAATTTTTCGTTATTTGCTATATTTTCAAGTTCAGTATACCCTGTTACCCATTGATACGGATCATTGCTTTCACGGATTATTGTAACCATCTTGCCATTTAACCCCATTCCGGCAATTTCTACAGCTTTTTTACCGCAAGCTACTGCCTGAGTTACATCAACCTGCGAAGCTATATGTCTGCCCGAACGCTGGCAATAATCAAGTAATGCTGTATGCACTTTAATTTTTAAATTGTCTTTTATTATGCTGCCTACAACATTCCCGGCTCCGCCAAGCTGAGCGTGACCGAAACTGTCGGTTAAACCGCTTTCAGCTAAAAATTTTCCTGTTTCATCTTTAACTCCTTCAGAAACTCCTACTACGCAATATCCTATTTTCGAAACTGTCTTTTCCACTTTAGCTAAAAACTTATCTTTATTAAATTGACGTTCTGGCAATAAAATTACATGAGGACCGTCTTTGGGTGATCTATGAGCAAGACCGGTAGCTGCTGCTATCCAGCCCGCATGCCGCCCCATAGTTTCCAAAACAAATACTTTTGTAGAATCACGGTGCATAGATGCTACATCAAATGCTCCTTCAAGTATTGATATTGAATTATACTTAGCTACAGAACCAAAACCAGGACAATTATCTGTTACTGGCAAATCATTATCTACTGTTTTAGGTATTCCCACAACAACAAGATCGTATCCGAGTTCATTAGCCATTTTACTGAGCTTTAATGTGGTGTCCATAGAATCATTGCCGCCGTTATAAAAAAAGAACCTTATGTTATGAGCTTCAAACACTTCCATCATTCTTTCAAATTGTTTTCTGTTTTTTTCTATTGAACTCAATTTTCTGCGGCAGGAACCGAAAGCTCCTGCAGGCGTGTATCTTAACCCTTCTATATTTTCCGGAGCTTCCATTTGAATGTCTATAAGCTGTTCATATAATATTCCGTTTATTCCATTAAAACCGCCATAAATATTTTCAATAAAATCACAGCGTTGAGCTGCTTTAATAAGTCCGTATGCGGATGCATTTATTACACTTGTAACTCCGCCAGATTGAGCATAAATAGCGTTTCCTTTCATTATTTACCCCCGAAAAATTATAAATTCAAATAATTTTTATGCCGCATTTAAAAATCAATGCAGCCACAACATTTTTATCTTAATTCAGATTATATTAAAATTCAACACAAATTTTATCTATTAGAACAGTTTTTCTTTTTTTTAAATAAATTTCAAACAAATAAAAAATCAGTGAGTCAAAGAGGATTGTGAGAAACTAAGGTATCATTAACAATTTTTATTAAATTATCACGTTTTATAGGTTTTAAAACATAATTTTTAACGCCTGCCTTAAAAGCTTCTAAAATTACATTTTTTTGTTCAAGCGCTGAAACAATTATTATTTTTGCATCAGGAAATTCATTTATAATTTTTTCGGATGATTCAATCCCGTTTAATTTAGGCATAGTTAAATCCATTGTAACCAGATCCGGCAATATTTTTTTATACTGTTCATACGCTTCTTCTCCATCTCCGGCTTCTCCTGCTATTGTATGCCCTTCTTTTATTAAAATAGTTTTAATAAAACTTCTCATTACAACCATATCATCAGCAACTAATATTTTTGCCATCGAATATCATCATTATTATATTTATAAATAAAATAAATAATCCTATCCGGAAAATGCATAAAATACATTTTCCGGATATAAGTTTTTTTAATTTTTACATGAAAAATATAAATAAAAACTGAACTTATATTGATTTAATTATTTCAATGAGTTTCGTAAAATCAGTAGGTTTTTTTATAAATGTTTTTGCTCCGACTTTCTCCATAGCTTTTTTTATATCTTCTTCTGGCCTTGCAGAATTAATTATTATCGGTATGTTTTTAGCAAGATTTCTACTTTTAAACGCTGAAATTACCGCATCTCCGTCAATATACGGTAAATTTAAATCAAGAATTATCACGTCAGGAGGATTATTTATAATTATATCTACCGCATCGAAACCTTTTGTGGCAAAAAATAATTCAAAATCCTGAGATACAAGACGTTTTTTTAAAACTTCAATATAATCAACATCATCCTCAATAATTAAAACTTTTTTTGACATTATTTTTCCCCCTCAATAAATAAAATTTAACTTCAATAAAATTAAAAAAAATTAAATTTTCAATTCAATCAATTATTCAATTGATTCAAAATAATTCTTAACTTTAGTTTCTGTATCAATACCGTTTTTCCGTCGTTCTTCAAGTATATATTTTATTCTGTTAATATAATGAAGAGCGCTCAATTTCAATTGCTCTTTAGGAATATGTTTATAATTATAATAAACATTATGGAAATGTGTTTGAGCGATTTCATATTTTTGATTTTTAAACGCATATTCTCCGGCATTGTACTCATCATAAAACTTTTGATCTATTGATTGAGCATCGCTTTTTATATTTTTTTCCTTCAACTCCAAAAATCTGTCAGGATCATTTTGATAATCATTGGCAGAAAAAAATACTGCATAAACCGATAATCCCAATATTAACAAAATAAAACCTATTCTTACAACGCTTGGATGCATAATATTTAATTAAGTAGAATATTCAGCATTAATTTTTACATAATCATAAGTTAAATCAGAAGTCCAAACTACAGCTTCTTCGCATTCATCCATACCCATATCTACAGTTACATGAATTTCTCTCAGTTTCATTATTTTATTTAATTTTTCCGAATCATATTCAGCTTCCATACATTTTTCAAAAATCAAATTATTATTAAGAAATAATTTCACTTTATCTGGATCAAACTCGAATTTTGCGCTGCCTATAGAAGAAATTATTCTGCCCCAATTTAAATCGCATCCGAAAAATGCAGTTTTTACCAGATTAGAATTCGCTATGAGTTCAGCTATAATTTTTCCTTGTTCATAAGATCCTGAATTAACAACTTTTATCTGCAAAAATTTTGTTGCGCCTTCTCCGTCTTTTACAATCATTTTGGCAAGTTCAACGCATATGTATGTTAATTTTTCTGTAAACTTTTTATATTCATTTGATTTAACGTCTGTTATAATATCATTTTCCGCCATTCCATTCGCCATAACATAAACACTGTCATTCGTTGACATATCTCCGTCAACTGTAATAGAATTAAATGATTTCAATACTGCATTCTGTAATGCATAATTCAATGTTTTTCCGTCTATTAAAACATCGGTAGTAATAAAGCATAACATAGTTGCCATATTCGGATTTATCATTCCTGCGCCTTTAGCGCATCCGCCTATAACAATATTCTTATTTCCTAACTTAAACGATACATTGATTTTTTTTTCTGATGTGTCAGTCGTCATTATTGATTTTGCAAAATTATTGTCAGCATTGTTACTTAAAGATTCTTTCAATAATTTTATGTTGCCCACCATTTTTTCAATAGGAAGTTGAACTCCTATTTTCCCGGTTGATGCAGTTAAAATTCTATCCTGCGGCACATCAAATTCTATTGAAGATTTTTCTATCACAAATCTGTTTAATTTCAATCCTTTTTCTCCTGTGCATGCGTTTGCAGAACCGCTGTTAACTACAATTAATCTTTTATATTCTGTTTTTTGTAATTGTTCTTTAGAAATTATTACAGGAGCCGCAGCAAATTTATTTGATGTGAAACAGGCGGATGTTACAGCGTCTTTTACCGAATATACGCATCCCAAATCATAATTGGAGTTTTTTTTCAACCCCGCTTTAATGCCCGCAGCCAGAAAACCTCTGGCTGCGGTTACACCTATATTGTTTTTTGATTCAATATTAACGTTTGGAGAATTGATACCGTTTTCTGGCTTTTGCCTGACCATATTTTTTCCTTTCAACTTTTCTTGGATCTCTTGTTAAATATCCTTCGCCCTTAAGCTGTTTTTTTAAATTAGGTTCGCTTTTAATTAAAGCTCTGGAAATTCCTAACCTTATAGCTTCAGCCTGACCCGTAGTGCCGCCGCCGTTAACGCTTATAACTATATCGTAATTTCCAAGTGTGTTGGTTAATTCCAAAGGCTGTTTAACAGCGCTTATCAAAGAACCTTTATCAAAATATTCTTCGAGTTTTTTATCATTAATTGTAATCTTGCCCTCGCCTGATTTCATGTAAATTTTCGCGATTGACCTTTTTCTTCTTCCTAAACCCAAAATATAATTAATCATTTTTTATATATCCTCCTAAAAATTATAACTCGATTTTTAAAGGCTGTTGGGATTCGTGATTATGCGCATTCCCGGAAAAAACTCTGACTTTTTTTAAAAGTTTTCTGCCAAGATGATTTTTAGGAAGCATTCCTTTTACCGCATGTAAAATCACTTCTTCAGGTTTTGTTTTCATCATATCTTTAAGTTTAGTCATTTTAAAATGACCAACCCATAATGAATGTTTGAAATATTCCTTCTGTTCAAGTTTATTGCCTGTAACTTTTATTTTAGACGCATTCGTTATTACAACAAAATCGCCGCAATCTTTATCCTGCCTGAATTCAGGTTTGTTTTTTCCTTTTATGATTTCAACAATTTTTACAGCCAATTTCCCGAGAGTTTGACCGTCAGCATCTATTAGATACCATTTTTTTTCAATCTGCTCCGGTTCAATTAATGTAGTTTTCATCTCTGATTTTCTCCTCAATCAATTATTATAAAGTTTTTTCTTAAATTAATAATATGTCACAAAACAGTAGTATTTTATTAAAATACTTATGAATGTCAAGTTTTTTTATTAGTTTTTTTTCGGAAGAGTAAAAGAAAAAATACATCCGCCTTCCGGCAAAGTCGCAGCAAAAACTTCTCCGCCAAGTTTATTTATAATAGTTTTTACTATATATAATCCAAGTCCGCTGCCGTTATCACTGTTTTTTCCAAGACGTTTAAACGGCATAAATAATTCTTTAAGCTTGTCTTCAGGAATTCCTTTACCATTATCCTGAACCCAGCAGCATATATGCGTAGAATTAAGTTCAAACGCTCCTATCTGCAGTTTTGGAGGACGGCCGCTGTATTTGATACCGTTCATTATATAATTCATCCAAACCTCTTCAATCCACGGAGCATACCCGGCAGATTCAGGCCATATTTCCTGAACTGTTATTTCAGTTTTTGATTCCTGTATAAAATAATCCAGATGCGCAAGCGCGTTATTGACAATATCCCTCATATTAAGCGGTTCAACCGATACATCATTATTCCTTGCGCTTGCCAGCAGCAATAAATCATTTATAATGCATTCCATTTTATATATAATCTTCAAAGTCCTTTCTAGATAATTTACACATACTTCTCTCCGGCATTCCCCCTCTTTTTTGCATTTTTTTGCAACCAAATCAACATAACCCATTATTGAAGTAAGCGGAGCTTTAAGATCGTGTGCTACAGTGTGGGCATATGCTTTCAGTTCAACATTTCCCTTTTCAAGTTCATTTGAATAATGTCTCAATTTTAATTCTGTTTCTTTTTGTTCTGATATATCTATTATAAGTCCCCGCGTGCCTATGATTCTGCGTTCATTTATAATCGGCAAAGCATATATAAGTATTGGAAAAGTTGTTCCGTCTTTCCTTAATGCAGTGAACTCTTTATCATTATTAGGCTTGCCTGCAAGGATATTCCTTAGAGAATTCATCATTTTTATTTTTTCATCAGGAATAACTGTTTGGGTAATATGAATCTTCTTTGCCAAATCTTTTGTTTTGTATCCGAAAGCTGTAAAACCTCTCCTGTTGCTGTATGTAATATTCCCTTCAGTATCAGTTTCAAAAATTATTTGAGGTATTAAATCTGCCACATCGCAAAAACGCGTTTTACATTCAACAAGAGATTTCTCGGTTTTTTTCAGCGTTGTAATATCAACTATTGAAACAAATAATTTTGACCAGTCATTAGAATGATTTTCAAAAAGGGAAACTGTAAGAAGCGTATCTATTTTTTCCCCGGTGCTTTGAACTTGTTCTATTTCTGAAGAAAAATATGTTTTTCCGTCAATTAAAGTAAGCAGTTCTTCTTTAAAAACCATATATGATTTTTCAGTAAAAATCGTGTTAAGTCCGGAATAAAAAGAAAGTTTATCCTTAACTTTATACAACTTTATCGTAGCCTGGTTTATATCTAAAACTTTTATCAGTTTGGCGCAATATTTTAATTGTTCAGGATACAAATCAAAAAACTCTCTGAAATTTTTTATTCCGATTTTTTTTAAGTTTTCTATATACCTTTTCAATTCCGATGCATCTTCCTTCCATAATGATATCGGAGAATACTCGAAAAGATTTCTATACCGCGTTTCCGAATCTCTCACGTCCGAAGTCGTTTGAAAATTTTTATCAGAATCGGAATCAAAATCTTCCGAAGTTAATTGTTCAGAGTTATTACTTGCAATTTGCCTCGCACCTTGATTAAATACAGGTTTTCCTGAATTATCACTTTTTAATATATCAACAAGAATAGTTCCTGTAATTAAAACAGGTTTTGAATTTTCATCAAACGCTAATTCAAGCATCTCATATATCCATCTGTAATTTCCATCTTTATGAAGCATTCTGTATTCAAAACAAATATTTTTTTTTTCAAACAAATCTTTCAATCGGCATTTAAAATTATTAATATCGTCAGGATGAATCAAAGAATTTCTAAAATTCGGATCATTCGTAAATTGAGAAGGAGCATATCCGAGAATTGAAGAAACATTGCCGCTTATAAAAGTTATAGGATAATCTTTCTCTACAGAACAAGTATAAATAACAGTCGAAGGCTGACTTAATAAATATTTTAAACCTGTATTTATCTCTGAAAGTTTTTGTTCATTTTTCTGCACGAGTTGTTTTGAATAATTCAATTCAAGATACATTTCAATTTTTGAAATAAAATCGTCACGGTTTATTGGAATTTTGATATAATCCGATATTCCTGAATGATATGCCTTACTTATATATTTTGATTCTGTTCTTGATGTTAAAAAAATTATAGGTATATTCGAAGTGGTTTTCTTTTTTTTTAATTTCTTACATATTTCAAAAGCATTTGTTCCATTTATTGTTTCATTTAAAATTATTATATCAGGTTTTTCATTTTCAGCTGCTGCAATACAATCATTTTTATCATCACAAACTACAAATTTTATATATATTTTTTTTCTAAAATATTTATTTAGACATTTCTGAATCACTTCAGAATCGTTTATAATAAGTATTTTTGAAAAATTCATCAGCTCTACCGTTTTTATTTTATTAAATTTTTATATTAATATTTAATTTATATAATATTATTTATTTTAATTACATTTTTTTATCTATTATAAATATACTACATTGTAAATTAAATTTCAAGTTTTTTTATTTTTATTTTTTTTTTATTTTGTATTTTTTTTAATTCAAATACATTTTTAATTTTTTATATTTTTTGTGGAGATTTTATTTTT
>JAGOBX010000448.1 GCA_017999075.1 Candidatus Babelota bacterium
AACAGTATTTTTTTCTTGATTCAGGATTATCCAACAGATATTCAACTGATTCAATTATTGATTTTTTTTTTTTAAAAGAAAGAATGCCCGCATCAAAATTTGCAGAAGCTGCAGCTTTTTTTATTTCCAGCATTCCAATAATTATTTCATCAGATAAGCTTTCGCCGGAATTAATAAAATTTGATTTTGCTTTTAAAGTTTCAGAAAAAAAAATCATAGTTAATTATATAAAGTATCGCCAGTAAAATAATCAATTTTTTCTTTGTTTAAAATATTTTTCAAATGTTCGCTGTCAGATGTTTCAATAATGAGAACTGCGCGCTTTTTATCTTCTATTACAAACCCGTAGGAATCTTCTATATTTATTGAATATTTTGCGAGAATAGATGAAATTTCAAATAATCCGCCTGGTTCATCACGCAACACTATTCCTATAATATCTCTAAGATATGCTGTTATGCCTGCTTCACGCAGTTTTTGATAACAAAGCTCAGGTTTATTCACCAAAAGTTTTACAACTCCGAAATCGCCGGAAGATGAAATTTTAATAGCACGTATATTTATTCCGTTATCTTTTAAAATTTTTGATATTGAAGCAAGTTTTCCTGGTTTATTTTCTGAAAACACTGATACCTGTTTTGTCATAATATTCAATCCTCCACTTGACCGGAGAACCCGGAAAAATAAAACTATTTTCTTCTGTTATCTATAATTCTTTTAGCTTTGCCTTCTGATACTGGAAGAGATTTATACTCATGCAATTCTATTTTTGGGTTTATCCATATTTCATCTTTAATACGGTTTCCTATTTTTTTTTGAATAGATGAGAGTTCGTCTATGCTTCCATGAAACGATTCCGGATTTATTTCTATTTTTATAACCATTTTATCTATAAGGTTTTCATTAGAAAGCTCTATTAAATAATTATTAGCAACTTCTTTTGTTTCCATAATTATTTTTTCAATCTGCATAGGAAATACATTTACACCTTTAAATATGAACATATCGTCAGTTCTTCCTTTTATACGATCGATTCTTAAGTGTGTTCTGCCGCAACTGCATTTATTTTTTTCTTCCACCAGTCTTGTTATATCCCGCGTTCTGTATCTGAATAAAGGTGTAGCTCGTCTGTTCAAAATAGTTAGTACAAGTTCGCCTTCGTCTCCATTTTTAACAGGTTCAAGCGTTTCAGGATTTATAATTTCAGCGATATAATTATCTTCCCACAAATGAATACCACATTTTTTTTCGCATTCAAATCCTACTCCTGGTCCATTCATTTCTGATAATCCATAACAATTATATGCATCAACCCCGTAGATTTCTTCTATTTTTTTCCGCATTTCTTCTGTGTGCGGTTCAGCGCCGATTACGAATTTTTTGAGAAGCGTATCTTTTTTCGGATCAAGATTGATTTGTTGAAAATGAGTATATAGATAAAACGCATAACTTGGAATTATATGAGCTGAGGTGACTTTGTAATTTTGAATAAGCTCTATTTGTCTATGAGAATTTCCTGAACTTGCCGGGATTACCAGCATTCCGAGCCTTTCAGCTCCGTAATGCAGACCGAGTCCTCCTGTAAATAAACCGTACCCCATCATATTCTGAAATACATCTGTATTTCTGAATCCTGCCATATATAAAGATCTTGCAACAAGATTTGTCCAAATGTTTAAATCGCGTTGAGTATGATAAATTGCCGTAGCTTGACCTGTTGTTCCTGAAGAAGAATGCAGCCTTACTATGAGGGATTTGTCAACTGCTATAAATCCGTCTGGAAATTCGTTTCGCAAATCTTGTTTTACAGTAAAGGGTATTCGCCTTAAATCATCAAGAGAATTTATTTTACTTGAATCAATATTATGTTCAAAAAAACATTTTTTATAAAATTTACAGTTTAACGCATTATCAACTGTTTGCTTAAGCATTTTGAGCTGGAATTTTTCAAGTTGATATCTATCTAATGTTTCAATATCTTTTTCCCAAAACAATGATGTGCTCTCCTTAGTCTGACAAGTCAGAAAATAATTTCCGCTAAGAGCCAGACTTTTGAAAAAATTATGATATTTAGTTAAAGTTGTTTAAAATTGATATTTTATAAATAATTGTTCAATATTTTTGTATATGCTTCGGCTGGTCTGAATCCCACAAGGTTTTCTACTTCAGCTCCATTTTTAAATATCAATACTGCCGGGATTCCGTTAATATTATATTTACTTGCAATATCCTGGGCATTATCAGTATTTACTTTGCATATTTTGATTTTTCCGGCATAAGTTTTAGCAAGAGATTCAATTACAGGAGCAAGCATTCTGCAGGGCCCGCACCAATCAGCATAAAAATCTACTAAAGCTGTTCCATTATAATTTTCAATTTCTGTTTTGAAATTGTTTGAATCAAGATAAACAATTTGATCGCTCATTGCGTCCAAACCTCCTAATATTTATTTGAAAATGAATTTTTATTAACTGAGTTTAAATAGTATATTTACAGATTAAAATTGTCAAATAAATTTATTTAAAATTTATTGACTTTATTTTTAAATGTATTTAAATATTGCATAAAATATTTTAAGGAGATTTTTAAGATGAAAACCAAATTATTGTTTTTTACAATTTTATCGTTAATACTAATTTTTGCTGATACTGCGATATTTTCTGCTGACAACAAACAAAAATTAGACAAAAATTCCACTTCTTCAAAAAAAATAAAATCTGCGGAAATTAATAAAACTCAGCAGAATAAAAATGAAAATTCTTCAAAGATAGAGGAACTTAAAACCTTGAAAGAAAAAGTGAGTTATTCTATAGGCATTGATATTGGAAAAAATTTAAAAACTCAGTCTATAGATATTGATAAAGATATTTTGCTAAAGGGTTTTTCTGCAGGTTATGAGGGCGGTGTTCAAATTATGACTGAAGAAGAAGTCAAACAAACAATGATGAATTTGCAGAACGAAATAAGAACAAAGCAGCAGGCTGCAAAAAAAGAGGCCGCCGCAAAAAATTTAAGAGAAAGCATTGATTTTCTTGAAAAAAATAAAACAGAACCAGGAATTATAGTTTTGCCGAGCGGACTTCAATATAAAATTATTAAAGAAGGAACGGGTTCAATGCCGCAAAAAACAGATACAGTTATAACTCATTATAAAGGAACATTGTTAAATGGAATAGAATTCGACAGCTCTTATAAGAGAAATCAGCCTGCTGAATTTAAAGTTTCGTCTGTGATACCTGGATGGACCGAAGCTTTGCAATTGATGAAAACAGGATCAAAATGGAAATTGTTTATTCCACCTCAACTTGGATACGGCGAACGCGGTGCAGGAAAAGATATCGGTCCTAATTCAGCTTTAATATTTGAAATTGAACTTATAGGTATTAAATAAAATATTGACAAACTAAAAAAAATATAAATATTAAAATTAACTAAAATAA
>JAGOBX010000449.1 GCA_017999075.1 Candidatus Babelota bacterium
CCATACAAATACCATTGCAGTGCAGGGCGCAGCGCCCAATAAAATCGCTCCTGCCACATATTCTTTTGCAAGAGCAGCATCAATAAAATTTTGAAATACAGTATAAAGAAAAAAAGCGGCTATCGCATACATAGTAAACGGTTTTATCAGCCAGTTTGTAACGCAAGTAACTACAAGACCTTTAGGTTTAGTAGTTGCATTTACTATACTTTTAAAATCTATCTTTAACATCATAGGATAAATCATCAGCCATATTAAAATTGCCACAGGTATTGAAACCTGGGCATATTCAAATTTGGCGAGCGTATTTGGAATAATGGGAATATATTGACCGATTGCTACTCCCGCTATAATGCAAAGCGCAACCCATACAGTCAGATAACGCTCAAAAAAAGAAATTCCGCTGACTTCAGAATTTTTTTTGCAACTTGTTTCACATAATTTGCTCATAATTGTCCTCCATTATTTTTTTATTCATTTGGGTAATTATTTCAAACTAATGTTAGAAATAAGTATTATTCGCTGCATTTTCCTGATTCTTTAAATTTTTTTAATCTCTCTTTGTCTTTATTTAGAATTTTATCTTCTTTCAAGGAAAAAAGTGCATCATAAAAAGACTTTTTAAAAAAATTATATCCTTCTTTTGAAATTTTGAAATGTTTCCATTTTCCAACTTTTTTTTCGCTAATAAGTCCGGCATTCTTCAATTTCAGTAAATGCTGCGATATGCGCGGTTGCGACATTTTTAAAGCGTTTTCAATATCGCAAACGCATAATTCGCCGTTATGCAGAAGCGCTAATATCCTGAAACGGACTTCATCCGCAACAGCTTTATATTTTAAAATTTCTGTATCAAACATTTGTCATCCTCTCATTTGAAATAAATAAACATATAATAATATGATTATATGTTTATGTCAAGTTTTTTCATTTTTATAGACAGCTTTTCAGTTTTATCTGCTTAGGTAATAATTTTATTTTAACTCTGTTTTTTTCAAACGTTCCATAATTTCTTCTTTTGAAAGATAGCCTTCGTGTCTGTCAATTTCAATTCCGTCTTTGCTGAAAAAAAATTGCGTGGGAATAACTTCAACGGGAAACGAAGAAGCAAGAGTAGATTCCATATTGACATCTATAAATCTGATTTCTGCTTTGCCTTTTAATTCTTCTTTGAGTTCTTTTAAAATCGGTTCCATCTTTTTGCAGGGCATACAGGTTCCTGAACCTAAATCAATCAAAGTCGGCAGACCGGTTTTTAAAGAATCGGGTAATTTTATACGGTCTATTTTTGGTTCGAATTTTTTCAGATTTTTTTCGTTAATTTGGATGACATAATTTTCTTTCAGCGAATCAACAAATATTTTATAATTATTCTGCATTTCTTCCTGAGAAGCTGATGCCTTCATTTTATCGCGGATAAATGCATTTACAATAATGTCCTGTTTTGCTTTTTCTATTGCGTTGATTATCTCTTTTTTTTCAGCGTAGCCGTTTTTATGCGCTTCGCTGAAAACTATTTTCTGGTCGATTATATGCTTTAGAAACTCAAGCGGCTTGTCAGAAAAATATCGCTTATATTGAGCGGGCAACGCTTGAATCTCATTGTCGAATTCGTCCATCGTAATAGTTTCATTACCAATTCTTGCAATAATATTTTTTTGATTGGTATTTGAATTCGCGGTTTGTTCGGTTTCTTTTTTTGAAAAATATTTGTCAAATTCAAATTTAACCGCAATATCAATTTCTTCGCCTTCGGTTTTATATAAAACTTTTCTTTCCGGATTAACGAACAGAATATACGGAATAGTATCTGCGCTGAATTTTTTTGAGATGCTTTTTTTAGCGTCGTCTATCAAAATCGGGAAAGTTAATTTGTTCTGTTTTACAAAATCATCAAGATTTTTTTTGAATATATCGCCGTCCATATTTATTGATAAAACAACCAGATTTTCCTTTGCGTATTTAGAATGCAGTTTTTGAAACTGTTTCAGCGTTTCCTGACAGGGGATACACATAGCCGAACCAATATCAATCAATAAATATTTCCCCTTATAATCGGCAGAATCAAAAAATTTGCCGTCCAATGTTTTCCCTTTAAATTCAGGTATTTTATCGCCTGTCTTCAGCGGCGCGGCAAATGCTTTATGAATATTGAAACAAAATAAAATTGCCAACAATCCGATAACTAAAAAATTTTTCATAAACCCTCCAGAGTAAGGGGCTGTCTAATAAGTTAAAAAAGTAAGGGACTGACTAATAAGTTGAAAAAGTAACTCAAACCTCAGGTTTGAGGAAAATTTTATAGTTGATACTAAACAGTTTAATCAATGCAGAGCATTGATTTACATTATAAAAATCAACTTATTAGTCAGCCCCTTACGTTCATTTAAAAATCAGATAAAGTCCGACAATAAAAAATATTACTGCAAAGATTTTTTTAAATAAAATTCCTGATTTCTGTAATTTATCCGAGCCAGATATTTTTTGAACAAAGCTCGTAGCGCAGCCGCCGATTAAAATCGGGACGCAATGTCCCAATGCAAATATTATTATAAGAATAACTCCTTTTATAAAAGTATCCTGAACTGCGACCATTGTCAGCATCGGCATAATGAATCCGAAAGTGCAGGGACCTGAAATGATACCGAATGATAAGCCCAGCAGAAAAGCTCCAAATGCGCCTTTTCTTGTGGTCTGCAATTTCTGAAGTCCAGGTATATTTATTTGAAATAATCCAAACAGATAGATTGCTACTATTATTAAAATTCCGCCAACGATATAATTTCCGATATTCCCGATATCGCCAAGCATTCTGCCGAGCATCGAAGTAATAACGCCTATCGCGCTGATTGAAATAAATAATCCGACACAGAATAACAGCGAATAATAAAAAGCGTTTTTTATTTTTTTATCTTCCGTGAACCCTCCGATATACGCTATAATAAGCGGTATACTTGATAAATGGCAGGGACTGAATATAACGCTTATAATCCCCCATATAAACGCGCCGATATACGCAATAGTTCCGGCAGCCATTATCATTTCATTAACTTTTAGAAAATAAGTATCTAACATCAACTTTCTCCATATTATATATATATTAATATTCCCTCAAATTCCCTCAAAAAATAAGTGCCAATAAAACTTCTACCATTTAAGTCGTTGTGCTTATATTGTATATTAATGATCGATTCAAAATTTTGTTTTTAGTAACTTGGCAATTTTTAAGGTATGCAGATTTAATATTCAAAACTCAAAGAGGTTTTTCAATTAAAAAATAAACCAACTTAAATTTTAATATAAAATTATTTTTCTTAAAAACCGCTTTGAGTTTTGAATACTTTTTCGCATTCCTCAAATGAAAAAAAACCTGCATGTCTGAAAAACTCTTTTCCGTCTTTATCAAGAAAAATTTGGGTAGGTATCGCCTGTATTC
>JAGOBX010000450.1 GCA_017999075.1 Candidatus Babelota bacterium
CATTTAATACAGTCGGCGCAAGTCCGCCTGCTTCTATTGATTGATAAGCAAGTTTCAAACATCTGAATTTTTTCATATCAGGTTTGTGAAAAGTTAAATTGCACTTTTCTATTAAATCAAGTTTATGGAAACTGTTTTTCAAGCGTTCCGGATAGGAAAGAGCGTATTGTATAGGCAGTTTCATATCCGCTGTTCCAAGCTGAGCTATAATGGAACCATCTTTAAACTCAACCATAGAATGCACAATACTTTGCGGATGAATTATGACTTTAATTTTATCAGGCGGCATATCAAAAAGCCATCTTGCTTCAATTACTTCAAGTCCTTTGTTCATCAAAGTTGCAGAATCTATAGTAATCTTTTTCCCCATTGACCAGTTTGGATGAGCTAAAGCCTGTTCAGGAACAACATTTTTCAAATTTATATTTTTAAAAAAAAACGGGCCGCCTGAAGCTGTCAATATTATATGATCAATTCCCTGTTTATTTTCATTTTTCAAACACTGAAAAATAGCGCTATGTTCCGAATCTACAGGAATGACTTCTGCCCCGTTTTCAGCCGCAATTTTTCTTATTATTTTGCCGGCTATTACAAGAGGTTCTTTATTGGCTATAGCTATTCTTTTCCCTTTCTTAAGTCCTGTAATAACCGGCATCAATCCTATTGCGCCGACTACAGCCACAACAAGTATATCATATTCTGCTGATTCTGTAAGGCGGACAAGATTATCATCGCCGTAAAAAAACTTGATTTTTCCAAATTTATTTTTGAGAGATTCGGCATCTTTAGAATTCGGTACTGAAACAAATTGAGGTTTAAATTCCTGAATCTGTTTGGAAAGGAGCGTTAAATTACTGAACCCTGAAATTCCAACAACCTTAAATTTGGTTTGAAATTCGCGTACAACATTTAAAGCGCTGACTCCTATTGAACCTGTAGAACCTAAAATTACTATTTTTTTCATATAAAATCAATAACACGTTCTTTTATATTATAATATAAAACCGTAAAAGTCGCAGTATACAGAAGGCTGTCAAGTCTATCAATTATACCGCCGTGACCAGGAAGAATTTCACTGTAATTTTTTATGTTGGTAGCTCTTTTTATGGCTGAAGCGCATAAATCGCCAAGAGGACAGATTATACTCAATAATACAGCTAAAAATATTATGTCGCCATATCCGATATTTTCAAAATAAATTTTTTTAAAAAGCATAGCATATATTATTGAAGTAAGTGTTCCTCCTATTGCTCCTTCAATAGTTTTTTTAGGACTTAACACAGGAGCAAGCTGGCGTTTTCCCATAAAACTTCCCACAAAATAAGCTCCGCTGTCGCAGACCCAGCTGAATGATAAAACAAAAATTATTAATTTATTAAAATAATTATACGACTGATCTATTCTTGCAAGAAGATTGAAATGCAGTCCAAAAACTCCGAGATATATCAAAGTAAAAAATAAAAGTTTGGTTTTATCGTAGAATTCAGAAGGCGGAAGAAATAAATAGTTTGAAGTTATTATTATTAAAACCAATCCTGCAAACAAATTAATATTCCACATATAATCGCTGTTATAATCAAGATTGACAAAAATTATCAGCGCAGTTATAGTCAATACTTTGTTTATTATACCTACTCCTAATCTGTGAGAATATATGAATTCAAATGAACCTGCAGCGAGAAGGAAAGTTATCATTCCACGGTACCACCATCCCCCAAGATTAATCAAAAATAATACGATTGGAATAAGTACTGCAGCCACAATAATACGTTTTACCATTATTCTTTTACTCCTCCGAACCTTCTATCACGGTTTTGATAATCTATAATAGCCTGAACAAAATCTTCTTTAGAAAAATCTGGCCAAAAAGTCTGAGTTACCCATATTTCCGTATATGCAAGCTGCCATAATAAAAAATTACTGATACGCATTTCTCCGCTTGTCCGTATAAGCAATTCAGGATCAGGCATACTTTTAGTATAAAGATTTTCGTGAATTATTTTTTCATCGCAAACTTTATTTCCTGATTTTATAATTGTATTAATTGCATCAATTAATTCGCTTCTGCCGCTGTAATTTAAGGCAAGATTCAATGTAAAACCAGTATTATTTTTTGTAAGTTCTTTAGCCCGTTCAATATTTTTTTGAATAAAAACCGGTAATTCCCAAATTTTTCCTATAGTTGATAATTTAATATTATTAGCGTTCATTTCATCGATTTCATTTTCAAGAAAACTTCTAAGAAGATGCATCAAAACTTTAATTTCCTTGGAAGGACGCGACCAGTTTTCCGTAGAAAAAGCGTACAAAGTCAATATTTTAATTTCTTTCAATTCTCCGCATATTTCACAAATTCTGCGGACTGTTTTAATTCCTTCATTATGCCCGAAAAAACGGGGGAGAGTTCTTGATTTTGCCCAACGCCCGTTTCCATCCATAATTATTGCTATATGTTTAGGAATACGGTTTTTATCAAGTTTTAAGATAAGCTCATCCATTTTACTCATAAATTATATATTATTTATCTTAGCCAAAAAGTCAAGATTATAATATTAGATTTGATTTTTTTAATAATATTTATATAATTTTTAAATATTAAACTTGAAAGGAAAAATTTTATGGAAAATAATGGTGTTGAATATATTAAATATGAAGGCAATATTATTGCAATAATAATTCCCGCATCATTTGAAAAACCAGGGTTGCATTTCTTCACGCCAGACACTTTTTCGCAGCAGTTGGCATATATGCATCATCCTGAAGATCATAAAATAAGTCCGCATATTCATAATCTGCAATTACGTGAAATTCATTTTACTCTTGAAACGCTTTTTATCAGAAAAGGAAAAGTAAAAATTGATTTTTTTAATGAAAAAAAAGAATATATTATGACAAGGACATTATCCACCGGCGATGTTATTCTTCTTTCAGCAGGAGGTCACGGTTTTACTTTTCTCGAACCTACTGATATAATAGAAGTAAAACAAGGTCCTCACGTAGACGGCTGCGATAAAATAAAATTCTAAACAAATGATTATGATACCTGTAAACGAACCTTTATTTTTGGGAAACGAAAAAAAATATTTATGCGACTGCATAGACAGCGGCTGGATTTCATCTGATGGTCCTTATGTAAAAAAATTCGAATCAGAATTTGCAAAATATATAGGAATGAATCATGGAATAGCTGTTTCAAACGGAACAGCATCCATAGAAACAGCTTTATATGCGTTAGGAATTAAAGAAAATGATGAAATAATTATGCCGAGTTTTACAATAATTTCTTGCGCTGTTGCAGCTCTGCGGCTGGGAGCAAAACCTGTGCTGGCAGATATAGAACCTGAAACGTGGAACATTGACATAAACCAGATAGAAAAAAAAATCACTGAAAAAACCAAAGTTATTATGCCTGTGCATATTTACGGACATTCAGTT
>JAGOBX010000451.1 GCA_017999075.1 Candidatus Babelota bacterium
TTTCAGTTTTTTTTTTTTCTATTCCTTTTATTCTTATTTCATCTTTTTATACTTTTATATGCTGGAAAAATAATTATACTTATTTTTTTTTTATTGAATCCATATTTTTATTTATTTCTTTAAGTATAATTTTTATCGATAAAAATTATTTATCTATTGTAATTTTATTTTTTTTGTCGATGATACCTGTAATTCCTGTGCCTTTTCTATTAAAAGTTCATGTTAAGGATATAATAGATCCTGCGGCAGCCGAATTGTTGAAACGTAATATAAAATTTATGGGTATCGCAATTTATATAATGATCAGTATGGTTTTATTAATTTTTACAATATTAGTTATCCATAGGAAAAATTTTGAAAAAAAATCAAAAGCTAAAAAAATTCTAATGGAAAAATATAGTGAAGTTATTAATAATTATTTATATGAAAATTTGGATATTGCAGAGACTACAAAAAAATTAGGGCATATAAATTATCCTGTATTTCTTATGACAGTTGACAGAATCCTTGATTTGATAAAAGGAGAATTTGAAAACAAAATTATAGAATTAAGCAAAAATGCCGGAGTTTATAAATTTTTAATAAATGAATCGAAAAATAAAAAATGGTGGAAAAAAGTTAAATCTGTTTATCATCTGGGAAGGTTAAAATATGAAGAAGGAATCAATAATGGTTTTTATGAAGAAATTTTGAAGAGTAATTCAGAAGATGTCAAGATTGCTGCAATAGTTGCTCTTTCTTATATTGATAATGAAAAATCCATATATATGATTTCAAAAATGCTTTTTGACACGAGTAGTACAGTGCGGGAAAAAGCAAAAGAATCAATAATTAAGTTCGGTAAAAAATCATATCAAATAATTATTAAACTTCTTGAAAACGAAAAAAAACCTGATAAAATTGCATTGCTTTTAAATTTAATGTCGCATATAAAAGACGATAATTTTATAAGTAAAATCGATTTTTATCTTAATCATTATGATAAAAAAATTATCGGTGCGGCTATTGATATTGCCGCATCTTTAGAATATCCCGTCGATTATCCGTTGTTATCCAACCTTCTTCAATCAAATGATATATACCTATTAAAAACCATATTAAAAAATATTCCATATATTGCCGATTTTAAAATTATAGATTTAATTAAAAATAATCTGGAGCATAAAGATTGGGATATACGTTATTTTACTGCATCAAGTCTTTATAAACTTGGTGATAAAGGCAAAGATATGTTGAACTTTATGATTAATAATTCAAAAGATAAATATGCAGTTGAAATGGCTAAAATGGTTATTGATGAATTAAGATAATGGGAATGTTTCCAAATGATTGTTCTGCCATTTTTACAAAATTTATATATTGATAAGCAATAAGGTGATTTTGTAAAAAAATATATAAATATATTTTGAAAACAGTTCTATAATTGAAACAATTATTTTATTTAATCTTATAAAAATTGTATTTTTTTCGAAAATACACGGTTTTTAAAGTTATGACTGAATTTTTTAACACATTTATATTGTATTATTTTATTGTTTTAAATACAGCCTATACAGGAATGATGATAATGTCATTAGTGGGCGTTATACAATATGTCCGGCGTTTAAGACTTGTAAATTTTAAAGATTATTTTAAATATAAAATCATTCCGCCTGTTTCAGTCATAGCTCCGGCGTATAATGAAGAATTAACTGTAGCTGAAAGCGTTAAATCATTATTGATGTTGCAATATCCTGAATATGAACTTATTATTGTAAACGATGGATCAAAAGACAGAACTCTTGAAGTATTAATTGAAAAATTTGATTTAATTGTATCCAACAAGGCGGTAAAATTACAAATTTCACATAAACCCATAAAAAATATTTACCGTTCAAAAATGTATAATAACTTAATTGTAATTGATAAGGAAAATGGAAGAAAAGCTGATGCATTGAATGCAGGAATAAACTTTTCAAAATATAATTATTTTTGTTCAATTGACGCTGATTCGATTCTTGAAAAAGATTCTATATTGCGAAGTATGCGGCCTTTCATTGAGGATCCTGATAGAATGATGGCAGTAGGCGGGATAGTGCGTATTGCAAATGGCTGTGATATAAGAGCAGGGGAAGTGACCAATATACGGTTACCGGACAGTGCTCTTCCGATGTTTCAGGTTATTGAATATTTCCGTGCATTTTTAGCTGGGAGAATTGCATTTGATGTGTTGAATTGTCTGCTTATTATTTCTGGAGCCTTCGGAGTTTTCAGGAAAGATGTTGTTTTAAAATGCGGAGGTTATGCTCATAATACTGTTGGCGAAGATATGGAACTGGTTGTTAAAATACATAAATACTGCCTTGAAAATAAACTTCCTTATAAAATATCTTTTACTCCAGATCCGGTGTGCTGGACCGAAGCGCCTGATACCACTACGATACTGGGACGCCAGCGCAGCCGCTGGCAGCGAGGAACAATGGAAACCTTGTTCAAATACAAAAATATGATTTTTAATCCTAAATATAAGATTGTGGGAATGTTCGGTTTTCCTTTTTTTCTTTTTTTTGAAATGATGGGACCGGTTGTTGAACTTACAGGATATATATATGCTGTTGTCGGATTGATTACAGGACATATAAATATTAATTTTGCGATTATGTTTTTTATTGTTGCTTATGGATGGGGCGTGATTCTTTCGATACTCTCAGTTTTTATTGAAGAAATGTCTTTTAAAAAATACCCGAAACTGAATGATGTACTTAAAATTGTTTATTATTCTTTTCTGGAAAATCTCGGATACAGGCAATTAACCCTTATATGGCGCCTTCAAGGTATTGTGGATTATTTTAGTAATGTTCAATCATGGGGTGAAATGACGCGGAGCGGATTTAAAAAAAAATAATTTTTCAAATTTACAATTAATAAAAATCAAATTAAAATAAAAATCTATTCTGTTCATAAAAATAAAAATTGACGGAAATACAAATGAAAAAAATTATTATATTTTTTATAATACTGTTTTTTATAAAAAATGTTTTTGCAGGAAATTATGAAAAATTTTTGGTATTAAGAAATACGGGGAAACATTTAGAATCATTAAATGAAATTGAATCATTAATTGTTTCTGAACCGGAAAACTACGATTACAAACTTCATAAAGCAATTGTTTTAAGCTGGATTGGAAAATATGCAGAAGCAGAAAAAATACTGATGAATATTATAAATAAATATCCCGAATATTATGAAGCGTATGTTAGCCTCGCCAGAATTTATTTCTGGCAAAATAGGTATAATGAAGCCGAACAATTTATTAATAAATTATTGTCATTAAAACCTGACGACACTGAATCAAAAAAAGTTCTTGAGCAAATCAAATATCAAAAGCAAATTGTTTATAATAAAAATATTTTCATAGATAATATTCTTTCCAGCCGCAACGATAACAAACAGAT
>JAGOBX010000452.1 GCA_017999075.1 Candidatus Babelota bacterium
AAACTTTCATCAAAAGTAAATGATATGGTTAAGATATTTAAAACCGATTAATTTATAAAATAGAGTTTGAAAAAATGAAACAAACAGATTTTAAAAAAAACAGGTCAATATATTTTATGATGCTTCCGCATCTTGTTTTTTTTTCTGTATTTTTTTTAATTCCTGCTATCTGGTGTGTTTATCTGAGTTTTTTTAAATATGATTTGTTTGAAAAAAAATTTGTAATGTTTCAAAATTATTATGAATTGATTTTCAACCATCCGTTATTTTATAAAGCTTTTGTAAATACGGTTATTTTTGCAGCGGTATTTACTCCTATATGGCTCATTAAAGCTTTGATAATATCTGCATTAATACAGCAATATCGACTGAAAATACAAACATTTTTTAAAGCTGTTTTTTATTTACCGCATGTAACATCTGCAGTAGTTTTATCTATGGTATGGTTGTGGATATATAATCCTGAATTCGGATTGCTGAATTATCTGCTATCTATTTTAGGCATTAATAAAGTTATGTGGTTAGGTAATCCTGACATTGCAATTTATTCTATTATAATAATGCAGATACTTGTTTCTGGAGGAGCTTCAATAGTTTTGATTTCGGCTTCAATATCATCTATTCCGAACCATATTTATGACGCTGCAAAATTAGACGGAGCATCAAAATTTCAAATTTTTTTTAGAATTACGCTGCCATTGATAAAACCTGTTATTCTATATCATGTTATTATAGGTTTAATTGGAAGTTTCCAGGTTTTTTCCAATATTTATGTTATGACCAAAGGCGGTCCTCAATTCTCCACATTAACTGTTTTATATTTGATTTATGAAACAGCATTTGAAAATTACAGTTTTGGATTAGCATCTGCTCAATCTGTTATTTTAGCCTTGATTATATGCGGAATAAGTGTTTTTCAATTTAAGTTTTTTGGAGAAAATATTGAGTACTAAGTTTAATTTTGAAAAAAAACAGACATTTTTTAATTTTATTTCATTGTTTATTTTAATATTTTTTTCAATAATTTATTTAACTCCGCTTTACTGGATGACAGTTACTGCGTTTTCTACGCCTGAATCTGCTTTAAAAACGCCGCCGCAACTTTTTCCGAATCCATTTTTTTTTGGTAATTTTAAAGAAATACTTAATCATCCTGATATTTTCAGGTGGACTTTCAACAGTTTATTTGTATCGTTCGCAGTAACTGTAATTTATGTATATTTTTCTGCGTTATCAGGATATGTTCTGGCAAAATACAATTTTAAAGGGAAAAAAATTATTTTTTCGACATATGTGGTTTCTATGATGATTCCGTTTCAGGTTATAATTGTTCCTTTGTATATTTTATCTTCAAAGTTAAATATGTCAGACACTTATTACGGTTTGATTTTTCCTGCTGTTTCTGCGCCATTCGGAATTTTTTTAATGAAACAGATGATGAATAATTTTCCTTATGAACTTGTAGAAGCTGCTAAACTTGACGGGTATTCAGAATTCGGTGTTTTTAATAAGATAGTACTGCCGCTGTCGCTGCCTGGAATAACTACTCTTGCGACTTTTACATTTATTGGGGAATGGAACAGTTTTCTCTGGCCGCTGATTATAACCGAATCATCAAAAATGAAAGTTCTTCAGGCTGGAATAGTTCATCTTCAGACATCTATGCCTATGAATCATACCTATTTAATGGCTTCTGCTTTTTATTCTGCAATACCTGTAATTATTGTATTTTTTGCGTTTCAGAAATATTTTTTGAAAGGCGTGAAAATAGGTCAAGTCAATTATTGATGCAAAAAATTGGTCTGAATTTTTGATCTATTCAATCTAAACTATTTTTTATTTTTCTGATGCATTATTTGGAATTAATATATATAATTTTTGTTGATTCTTCAAAAAATATATATAAAAATGGAGTGTGAAATTATGAATTTTTCAGAAATGATTATTGATAAAATTAATAAAAAAATTAAATCTACCGGTTCTAAAAAAAAACTTGTTTTACCTGAAAGTTCTGATGTCCGCACATTGAATGCGATTTCTGTTTTGAGTAAAAAAGATTGGCTCGAAGGAGTTATTACTGTCGGAGATAAAAGTCAGATTGAAAGATTAGTAAGAGAAAATAATATTGATTTTTCTAAAGTTGAAATGATTGATATTAATTCTGATCCTTTAACTGAAAAATATATTAATAAATATTATGAAATGCGTAAGGATAAAGGTATTTCTATTGATGATGCTAAAAATATTATAACCAATAATTTGTTTTACGGTGCAATGCTTTTGAAAGAAAATAAAGTTCAGGGAATGGTTGCAGGAGCATTGAACACTACTGCTGATGTTTTGAGAAGCGCTATTCAGATTGTCAAAACCTGTCCTGGAATAAAAAAAGTGTCGAGTTGTTTTGCTATGATAGTTCCTGAATGCAGTTTGGGAGCAGAAGGCAGGTTTATTTTTGCCGATTGCGCTGTTTTACCGGATCCTGATTCCGAAACTCTCGCAGATATAGCAGGTTCTTCTGCAAAAACGTTTGAACTTATTTTTGAAACTAAACCGGTTATTTCATTTTTGTCGTTTTCAACAAAAGGCAGCGCAGAACACGCGCTTGTCGATAAAGTTAAAAATGCGGTTAACATAGCAAAACAAAAATTTCCTGGTTTGGAAATTGACGGTGAAATGCAGCTTGATGCTGCCATAGTTCCTTCTGTAGGTTCGAAAAAAGCTCCTGGAAGTTCTGTTGCAGGCAGAGCAAATGTGCTTATATTTCCTGATTTGAATTCTGGAAATATAGGATATAAACTTGTTCAGCGGCTTGCTAAAGCCGAAGCATACGGTCCTATTATTCAAGGTCTTGCCAAACCTGTTAGTGATTTGTCGAGAGGTTGTTCTGTTGAAGATATAGTTAATGTTGGAGCTATAACAGCGCTTGAATCTTATTTATGAAAATATCAGATAATTTTTACGCAAGACTTTTCAGAACAGGCATATCATTAGCTGCAGTTTTTATTATAGGAATTTGCGGATATATACTGATTGAAGATATGAGTTTTACAGACGCGTTTTATATGACTGTCATAACAGTCAGTACTACGGGTCTGTATGTTGGCAACACATTAACTGAACCTGGAAAATATTTTACCGCTCTTTTAGTTATTCTCGGAATAGCCACTTTTGTTCAGGGAATAAATATCATAACGACTTTTGTTATGAATGATTACTACAACGCAATGTTTAAAAAAAGGAGACTCTTGAAAATGATATCTAAATTCAATAAACATATAATTATATGCGGATGCGGAGAACTCGGTTTGGAAATAATAAAAGAAATAAAAAAAAAGGCGAGGAATGCGTTGTTGTTGATAATAATTCAGCAGTAAAACAGTCTTTTTTATCTGAAGATATTCAGATACCATTTATC
>JAGOBX010000453.1 GCA_017999075.1 Candidatus Babelota bacterium
GTTCTGAAGAAAAAGAATTAATTTTAAAATTACATGATTTATATAAAGGAAAATCAATAGAAACAAATGAAGATAATAAATCGATTATCGATAGAATAAAGGATGTGTTTAAATAAATGACTGATCCGGATATGAAAGATAATCATCCGAAAAACACTGAACCTGAACCGCAAAATAAAAATAATTTGAAAGAATTAACAGAAAGCTTGCGTCTTATGTCTATAGTGTCGAATATAGGTTTTACAATGGTTGGCTGTATTCTTACAGGGTTTTTTATTGGGTTGGCAATAGAAAAATATGTTGTTCATAAAACTAATGCAGTTTATGTAGTTGCCGGGACTATTCTTGGAGTAATAGCAGGGTTTATAAGTATTTACAAACATATTTTAAAAAAATTAATTAAATAGAATGAGGGATAATATAAAATATGAAAACGGAAAAGTTTAATTTTGAAGAAGGAGTTAATACTCTTGAAGAAATTGTAAAAAAACTTGAATCTCCGGATACAGGGCTTGATGAATCAATAGAAATCTATAAAAAAGGTATGGATATTCTCAATAAGTGCAATAAAAAACTTGAAGAAGCTGAACTTCAAATTGTTAAACTTACAAAAAATGAAAATAAATCTTCAGGCAACTTGCAGAATACAGAAGAAATATAATATAATATAATATAATAAGTAAGATTTTTAGGAGAAAAACCTGATATGATTAAAAAAAATTTTAAAGCATTATTTATAATTTTATTATTTTTTGGCATATCAAATTCTGCGATTGTTTTTTCTGCTGAAAAAATAACTGGAAAAACTGATTATGGTTTTGACACTGTAGCAATAACGTTTATTTATACAAATGATATACACGGCCAGATAAAACCATATAAATCTGTATGGCTGGATACAGCAAATCCTCCGTTAGTCGGCGGATTTGCTGTATTAAAAAAATATATAGACGATTATAAAAGAAAAAATCCTGATAAGC
Source organism: Candidatus Babelota bacterium (assembly GCA_017999075.1). Classification (GTDB taxonomy): domain Bacteria; phylum JAGOBX01; class JAGOBX01; order JAGOBX01; family JAGOBX01; genus JAGOBX01. Next base: position 981 of record JAGOBX010000453.1, read on the forward strand.
TTGTTGTTGTATTTGATGCAGGAGATATGTTTCAGGGAACACCTGAAGGAGATTTGACAGACGGAAGAATAGTTATAGATTGTATGAATTTAATAGGTTATTCTGCAGGGACTTTGGGAAATCATGAATTTGACAGGGGTGAAGACAAGCTTATTGAATTATTAAATCGAGTAAATTTTAAAATGCCTGCTGCAAATGTTGAATGTTCTGAAAAAAATATTGATGAATTTGTTTTTCTGGATTACCCAGAATATAATTTGAAAATCGCGGTTACAGGATTATTGACAACTGAAACTTTAAGAATAATCGGGAAAGATAAACTTAAAAAATTCAAAATAAAAAAAGAAAGGAGCTCATTACGAAAAACATTAAAAAAAATAAAAAAATCTGAACCTGATTTGATAGTATGTCTGTCTCATTGCGGAACTGAAGTTGACAGTGGATTAATAAAACGAATTAAAGAAGTTGATATAATTTTTGGAGGACACGACCATAAAGGTAAAGAAAAGTCAATGAAACGCGATGGAGTGAAAACATTTTTGTTGAGTACATACGGGAAATTATCTTATGCGGGAAAATTTGAAATAGTGTATGATAGAATTAATAAAACAATTATATATGATACAAATGTCCTTGTTCCTTTGAAAATAACTGATATAGGGGAAGATTCTGGAATGCTGGAATTTATAGCTGATAAAAGTAAAGATATAGAAAAGATTATGGATGTTGAAGTCGGATTTTCAGAAGAAGATTTGACAAAATCAAGCGAAGGCGATTCTTATGCTGATTCGAAATTAGGAAATTTGCTTACAGATATCCTTCGTGAATCAGGAAATGCGGATCTTGCGTTTTATAATAATTCAGGTATAAGAAATAATATTTTGAAAGGAAAAATTATGTTTCGTGATGTTTATCAGATTGAACCATTCGGGAATACGGTTTTTACAATGGAATTGAAAGGCGGAGATATAAAAGAATTTTTGTCGAACATGGTTAATGACGGGTATCACAGCATGCAGATGTCAGGGTTGATTCTAAAATATTATAAAAGTAAAAGCGATAATAAGTATTATATTGAATCATTGACGCTTAATAACGGGGAAGAACTTAAAAATAATAAAAGATATAAAGTTGCTGTTCCAAATTATATCGGCGGAGCTAATGATGGATATACTCTTTTTGGAAAAGGCGAAGAAAAACATGACACTTTGATTTATATAAGAGATGCATTGAATGATTTTGTAAAAAAAAATAATCCGTATAAATATAATATACCTCCGCGTGTAATTTTTTTAGGTGAAAAATGAAAAAATAATTTTTTTAGATTGATGTTTTTACAGGGGAATAATTATATAAATTAAAAAAGCCGCAACATTGTATTTTTCAATGTTGCGGCTTTTTTTTAGGAAAATGAATCCGTAAATTATGCTTTCAGAATATAGTTATATTATATATTTTTTTCAGAATTATAACTTATAAATCGGCTGTTTGGAAACATTCATATTATAACAGCTTATTAAGATTATTCATCAAACATATCATCATCATCGTCCATCCATCTTCCGCCTCGTTTGCCTGAACGGTTATCTCCGCGGAATCCGCCTTTTTTGTTTTTAGCTTTTTTAAATTTCTTTTCTTTTTTGGGTTCTGCAGAAACTATTTTATTTAGAAGTTCATCTACATTTTTATCTTTATTTGATTTAAATTCCTGTACTTTTGTCTGCATTTTTGAAATATTATATTCCATAAGCTGAACGCGTAAATCATAAGTAGCTGCAATCTTGTCTTTCATTTGTGATTTAATTGCCGATTTATCCTGTTCTGAAGCTTCATCGTATTTATTTTTTAAATCACGACCTTCTTTTCTTAAATCAACAATTTTATTCTGAATTTCAACTACTTTAGGATCAAGTTTCCGTTCTTTGTTGAATTTGCGTTCTTTCATAGAATTCTGCATTTTGTGTTTTGATTTTCCCATCGTCATTTTATCACAATCTTCATTATCGCAATTTTTAGGCGCGGCATAAACTGCTGATAACGATAAAACCAATAATAATACTAAAGATGCTAAAATAATTTTGTTAAATTTCTTCATTGTAACTTACCTCCGTAATAATGTTTGACATAAAATTATCCATATCGGATTTCAATTGGTTTATTTCAGATTCCATATCTGAAAATTCGGTATAGTTTATTTTCGTTTCACCTCCCTGATGGTTTACGGTTACATTTGTTAATTGAATGTCTGTTTTTTTGTTTACTGAATAATTTTCAATATTTTTTTTTCCTGAATTTACCACCAAAATTACAGGTAAAAACAATATAATAATAACCGCAGCAGAATACTTTATAAAATTAGAATTGAAAAATTTAAAAAAAACATTTTGGTTTAAAGTTATTTCTTTTTTTATAGAATCGAATTT
>JAGOBX010000454.1 GCA_017999075.1 Candidatus Babelota bacterium
CAAAAATAGTTTTGGAGCAATAATATTATGAGAAGTTTCAATCCCGTATAATGCCACTTGTCAGATTCATCAAAAAATATTCCCGAACCAAAAACAAATGCGGAAGGAACAAACAAAAATAACAATTTTTTAGAAAAAAAATTGTTATTTTTTTTAATTATCAGCAAAATTAAAAAAAATAAAATACAAAAACAAGAAACAAGATATAAACTTTTGTTTGAAATAATAAGAAGCAGCGTTAAAATATTAATGACTATAAACAAAAAATAAGGAGTCATAATTTATTGATCGCTTATTAATTCTCCGAAAAGAGTCCAGCTTTTCCATGAATTAATCTTTACTTTGCAAAATTTTCCTATAAGCTCCTTATTACCTTTAAAAATAACAATTTTGTTATGTTCTGTTCTTCCTGTAAGATATTCATGATTTTTAGGGCTTACATCTTCAGTTAACACCTTAACTGTTTTATTTGAAAAAAACTGATTAAACTGTTCTGAAATTTTTATTTGAAGATCAAGAAGAATTTTATGCCGTTCTTCTATTAGTTTTTGAGGAATAGAATTTTTATAATTGGCAGATTCTGTATTTTTTCGAGGTGAATATTTAAAAATAAATGCGCTGCTGAATTTCACATATTCAAGCAAAGAAAAAGTTTCCATAAAATCCGCTTCTGTTTCTCCTGGAAAACCGGCTATAATATCAGTTGTAAGACTGATTCCATCTATATATTTCTTTAATTTACCAATCAAAGAAATATAGTGCTGCCTGGAATATCTTCTATTCATAAGTTCAAGGATTTTAGTTGAGCCTGATTGCGCAGGCAAATGCAAATGTCTGCATATGTTATTCGATTCGGCAATTATATCTATAAGTTCATCCGATAAATCTTTAGGATGTGAAGTAACAAAACGAAGCCAGTAATCACCTTTTATTGAAACAATTTTTTTAAGAAGTTTCGGAAAAGTGCTTCCGTCACTCAAATCATTTCCATAAGAATTGACATTCTGCCCGAGAAGAGTTATTTCTTTATATCCATCACTCAGCAATTTTTCAATTTCTTTAATTATGTCATTAAAATTTCTGCTTATTTCTTTTCCTCTTACATACGGAACTATGCAGTAAGAACAATAATTATTACAGCCGCTTATTATTGAAACCCAGGCTTGAGTAGAACTTTCACGTTTGCGGGGAGTTTTGCTTGTCAAAATTCTGCAATCTGATTTAACCGCTGAAACCCTTGTTTTTTTTGATATAATTTCAGTTATTATGTTGGCAAAATTATGAATATCCGCAGGTCCTATAACAAAATCAAGATGATTTATCCTGTTAAGAAGCGAATCCCCGTATTCTTGAGCTACACATCCGCAAATTCCAATTATCAAATCCGGATTTTTTTCTTTATACTGTTTTAATTCACCTATTCTTCCTATTATTCTATTTTCTGCATTCTGGCGGACTGCACAGGTGTTTAAAATTATAATATCAGGATTTTCAATCAAATTATTATATGATGTAATTCCGATTTCATTTAACAATCCGGCAATAATCTCGGAATCATGCTTATTCATTTGACATCCATAAGTAAGTATTGAAGCTTTTTTCATTTTTTATCTACTGCTGCTGACCCCTCTTTTAAAAAAAATAATTATAAAAACTCTGAGCCTGTCTTGATAATATCTTTTATAGAATCATTATCAACAATATCTTTTATGATCTGAAACGGATTTACCGAACCGCTCCGGTTATTTTTTATTTTTATAGTAACTATATCAAAATTTTTTAATGTTTTAATCGAAAATTCAGAAACGAATTCTTTCAAGTCAATAATTTTATTTCTATCCTTTTTTAAAACAGTAATTTTTGATTCAGAAATATTTTTAATTTTTTCATATGATATTCCTGAATTTTTATATAGTACAATATTATAAATATTTTGTTCTATTGATTCGGAAATAGATTGTTTTTTATCATTTAATTTAAAAATACTTTTAAATAAAAGATTTTTATTAAAAAACAGATTCAATTGTTTTCTAACTTTCTCGCAGTCAATTTCTGTTTCAAGGGTAACATCTATTATTTCAGATAAACTTATAAATCCAAGTGATAATGCGCCTGAAAACTCTATAAGAGGTTTTTTATTAAACCCTTGCGAATATTTCATTTTCAATCCTGCAAATTTAAGCGAAGTTAACAGCAATTTCTGCAAATCAAGGTGGGAGATAAATTTTAATTTATAAGATTTTATATAAACCATTCTGTAAACATATTTTAAATTTTCATCATTTTTTCCGATTGCAGAAATGGATTTATCCTGATTAGTTTCAACGATACTGGAATTCGTGCCGCATTTTTCTTTTTTATTTATTATTATTTGATTGGAGCAATCAAGATAATCAGAACATCCATTACATCCGGAAATTCTGCAGTCATCTATTTGTTCTCCGTTTAAAAATTTAAAATATTCTTCTTTTAAAAAACTTTTTTTTACACCAATATCAATAAAATCCCACGGAAGAAAAGAATTTATGTCAATAGATTTTGTTAACAATTTGTAATCTGCTCCGGATTGTCTGATGGCATTGTCCCAGTAATCAAACTTAAAATATTCTGTCCAATTATCCATTTTAGCGCCATTGTTAAAAGCATTAAAAATTATTTCATTGGTTAATTTTCCACCTCGTGAAATAACAGATTCAACCAGACCCGAATAATAAGAATGCCATATCAATTCTATTTTTTCGTATTTAAGTTTTGAACATAAATATTTTATTTTTTCATTAAATTCTTCATACGAAGCATAACTGCACCATTGAAGCGGAGTATGCGGTTTCGGCGTAAAAACAGAAAGACTTACTCTGATTCGTTTTATTTTTCGTTTACCGTAAAACAACAATGATTTTACTATTGATACAATCCCGTCAATATCTTCAATTGTTTCATCAGGCAAACCAAGCATAAAATACAATTTTATAGTTTGGTAACCTCTGTCTATAGCAAGTTTTAAAGCAAAATCAATATCTTCATCAGAAAGATTTTTATTGATTTTTTTCCGCATTCTCAAAGAACCTGCTTCAGGCGCAATAGTTATACTGTTTCTTTTAGTTTCATTAAGATTATATGAAATAAGCCTGTTTAATGTATCAGCTCTCAGAGACGGCACTGAAACTGCAATTTTATTTTTGTCCAATTCAGGAATTATATTAGTTAATAAATAATCTATATCAGGATAATCGCTGCTGCTTAATGAAGACAATGTCAGAGAATTAATCCCTGTTTTTGATATAATCCCGCAGGCAGTATTCATTATTTCATCAGAATCAACAGTTCTAACCGGTCTGTTAATATATCCTGCAAGACAAAATCTGCAACCTCTTACACACCCGCGCATAATTTCAATAT
>JAGOBX010000455.1 GCA_017999075.1 Candidatus Babelota bacterium
GCACTAATTAAGGAAACATTATTGGCAATGAAAATTAGACCAACGACTGCAACGATAACAAGATTGCAATATAATGACGAAAGAAAAATGTGTGCACATTTCAAGGATGGAAAAATTCAAAATTACAAATTAAGTAAAGATGAATTGCATAATTTAACTGTTGAAAACAAAATGAAAGAAAATGATATTTTAAATAATTTATTTTATGTACAACTCGAATTAGATAATGAACTTTTAAAAAATATTGACATTGCTGACACGCCAGGATTTAATTCAGGTGTTGCTCGTCATTCAGAAATAACAGCAGAATTTATTAAGCAATCGGATGTTATTTTTTGGATTTTTGACGCAACTAAAATGGGCAAAAAAACAGAATTTGAAACACTTCAAAAATATTGTCGTCAATTTAGACCGGTAATAATTGTTAATAGAGTTGATGAACTTTCAAATGAGGAGAATAAAAGGCCGGAGGAAATTTTGAAAAATGCTATTAATAAAATTGACGGATTTTATGATAAAATATTTTTTGTTTCGTCAAAAAAAGCGTTGGATAGTAATACTTACAGCGAAAGTAATATACAAATTGTTATTGATTTTTTTAACAAAGAAACCATTCCAAATTCGAATAAAACAAAATTTCAAATTACAACACTTAAAATTATTGAAAGAATTAATCAGATATATAATGAATTGAATAAAGAACTTAATGGTTTAGAAATTGTATTGAATAGTTATAAAGAAAAAAATATACAATTGGATAAATTAATTGAATTATGGAATAAATCAACTAATAATTGGATTTCATCTTTAGATAAAGAAGATAAGTTTTTATTAAAAAATTTATCTAATTATTTTTTAGTGTCCGGATTAGATAAAAATTTTGAAGCTAAAGCCAAAGATTATGTTTATGAGATAGATTCATTGAAGCGTGATTTCGATAAAATTAATCGGTGGGGTAATAAAATTGTAAATGATGAGAATACATTGGATTTTTTTTTTAATAATTTACAAAACCAATATGAAACATATAGGAACAGATATTTTGGTATTAAGTCAATTTTAGATTCGATTTTGGGAGATTTCACTAAAGAAAAAAAGAAAATAAATCGTAAAATTGATCAATATGAAAATATGCGTGCTTCATATAATGAAGATGTAGATAGTTATAATAATTTTTTAAATCTTACCAATAACAACGAAAAATTATTAACTACAACTATCAAAGAATTTTTGAATAAAACTATTTTGAAAAAAATTAATGAACAGAAAAGTGTTGTTGATAATTTTCAAAAAGAAATAAAAAAACAAGAATCGGAAATAAAAAAAATAATTAAAAAATATGAAATCAAACAAGCTGATATTTCAATAATAACAAAGGATGTATATGCTGAAGTTAGAAAGATTATTGAAAATTGTAAAATATCTTTTTTTAGTAATAATATAATTAATGATTTTAATTCGCTTGTTCAGGAAGCTAATCAGCATATTGACAAACAGAAGTCGACATTAAATTGGGAAAATATTTATACGAGAAAACAAATTGATAATATTATTAAGAAACAAAAAGAATCAGAAAGTATGCAAAAAGGAAACTATCAATATGCTTCTAAAGAAAGCCGAACCAAAGCAAAACTGTAAAATGCACCCCGTCTAACTTTTAAGGCGTAAACGATGTTGCGGGATAGCAGAAAAGTAGTATCTTTCTCCAACTGCGTTTTACGCCAAGATGAACGCAGCCGCGTCTGAACCCTAACCTGAATCTTTCACGATTAAAATAAAAAAACGAACCAACAATAATAAAAGACCATATCTAAAGCAAAAATTTTCAGTCAAAACAAGTAAGCAAAAAATGCACTCATTTAAAAAAAAAACATTAAAGTTTTTAGAAGAAAATGCCGAAATCATAAATATAAAAAATATATTTAAAGGCAGTGCGGAAAATGAAAAAAACAACTACGATAAAATTTAAAGGATTCAAAAAAAGAGAAGTTATGGCCGATTTCAATGGCGGGAAAATTACGAGTGATGCGGGTATGATATTGTTTCGAGAAGTTGAAAAAAAAAGTAAAATCATAAAACGAATGAGCGAGTGTATTCAGGATACGCGGGAACAGAATAAAGTATTACATAGTATTGAAGAATTAATGAAACAACGCGTTTATGCAATAGCAGCGGGATATGAGGACGGAAACGACCATAAAGAATTTAGAAAAGACGAATTGTTTAAACTTTTATGCGAAAAAGAACCTGATGGCGAAGAATTATTATCAAGCCCTTCAACAATAAGCAGATTTGAAAATAGCGTGGTCAGAAAAGAATTATTTGAAATGAGTAAAATATTAGTGGATGATTTTATAGAGAGTTATAAAACAGCGCCCAAAGAAATAATATTAGATTTTGATGCAAGTGATAATCCGGTTCACGGAGAACAGGAGAATAGATTTTTTCATGGATATTATAATGAATATTGTTTCCTGCCGTTATTTGTATTCTGCGGAGAAAAATTACTTGTAAATTATTTGAGACCTGCGTGGTTCGGCGCGGCGCACCATACTTGGGCGATATTAAAATTATTAGTTCAGAGAATAAGGAAATCATGGCCTGCTGTAAAAATAATATTTCGCGGAGACGCCGGATTTTGCAGTCATCAGATGTTTGGTTGGTGTGAACGCCTTAATATTGAATATATCGTTGCAATAGGTAAAAACAAACGAATAGAAAAACTTGCGGAAAATATTATTGCCGAATCTGAATCAAAATACAAACAGACAAATGAAAAAGTTCGAGAATTCGGCGAAATAAAATATGCCGCTGAAAGTTGGAAAAAAGAACGCCGTGTAATAATCAAAGCCGAACGGCTTGATGATAAAATGAATGTAAGATGTATAGTGACAAATAATAAAGAATTATCAGCGCAGGAATTATACGATAAAGAATATATTCCTCGCGGAGATATGGAAAACAGAATAAAAGAACATCAGCTTTTTCTTTTTTCGTTAAGAACAAGCTGTCATGAATTTGCGGCGAATATGTTTAGAGTTATGCTGTCTTCAATAGCATATGTGCTGTTTGAAAAATTCCGCAGTATCGCACTGAAAAATACGGAATACGCAAAAGCGCAATGTTCTACCATAAGAACCAAATTTATAAAAATAGCTGCATTGATAGTTTCAAACAGCAGAAAAATAATGTTTAAAATAGCAAGTCATTTCCCTTATCAAGAATTATTCAGACAAATTTGCGTTAATTTGAATTGAACAATAAAATAATTTATCTTTAATCAAATCATTGATATTTTCTTAAATCCTGAGATATGGAAAAGTCTGCGCAAAACTATAATTTTTCGGTTTTTATAAATTCATTTTTTGCATTAATACGAATATTTTTTTTGATTTG
>JAGOBX010000020.1 GCA_017999075.1 Candidatus Babelota bacterium
TATAAGCAGAGGAAAATATGAAAGCATTATTATTGACGAATGAATATCCTCCCTATATTTATGGAGGGGCAGGAGTCCACGTTGAATATTTAAGCAGAGAATTGGCAAAATTGATAGAAGTTGAAGTTAGATGTTTTGGAGACCAGAAATTTAAAGATAAATCTTTAAGCGCTAAAGGATATTTATACGATAAAACTCTGTTTAGAAATTGTCCGAAATTATTGGAATCACCATTGTCTGCAGTTATGCGATGCCTTAATTTCAACAGCGAAAATATTGACGCTGATATTGTGCATTGTCATACATGGTATACTCATTTCGGCGGAATACTTGCTAAAAAGAATTATGGAATTCCTCTGGTTATTACAACTCATTCTCTTGAACCTTTAAGGCCGTGGAAACGTGAGCAATTGGGATTGGGTTATGATTTTTCATGCTGGGTTGAAAAAACAGCGCTTGAAATGGCAGATGCCATTATTTCTGTTTCAAAAGAAACAACGGCTGATATTTTAAAATATTTTAATGTCAAACCTGAAAATATTAAAATGATTCCTAACGGTATTGACACAGACGAATATAAAAAAACTGCGGACAGGAATTGTTTCTCGAAATTTGGAATTGATCCGGAACAGCCATATGTTCTGTTTGTAGGCAGGATTACAAGACAAAAAGGAATAATTCATCTGGTAAATGCAATAAAATATTTGATGCCGGAAATACAGGTTGTATTGTGCGCGGGCATGCCTGATACTCCAGAAATAGGAGTTGAAATGGAACAGGCTGTAGCTGAAATAAAAAAAATGCGTAAAAATATCGTATGGATAATGGAAATGGTTGATAATAAAACCAAAATAGAATTGTATTCAAATGCTGCAGTATTCTGCTGTCCTTCGATTTATGAACCTTTTGGAATTATTAATCTTGAAGCAATGGCTTGTGAAACTCCTGTTGTAGCAAGTTCTGTCGGAGGAATGAAAGAAGTAGTTATGCATAACGAAACCGGATTGCTTGTTGAACTTGACCAGCTTGACGTTGCGCCTTTTGAACCGAAAGTTCCTGACAAGTTTTCCAAATCTCTTGCTGAAAACATAAATAAATTGTTTGTAAATCCGGAATTGAGAAAAAAAATGGGAATGGCAGGTAGAAAAAGAGTTGTGGAGAATTACAGCTGGACATCTGTAGCAGAAAAAATTGTTAAATTATATAAGTCATTAATTTTATGAAACCATAAAATATAGAATAAAGGTTTGCTATAAATAACTTTTGATAAAATTTGGTTTTATTTTATCGGGAATCTTTTTTATGCCGAAAAATGAATTCAGCTCAATTGAAGAAAAATATAATTTGATTATAAATAATATTTCTGATTATATTTATATTGTCGACCGTAATTTTAAAGTTTTGGAGATAAATGATTCTGCTGCTGCGTTATGGGGGAAAAAACGCTGTACAATAATAAATAAAAGTTTAGACGAGTTATTTCCTCCTGAAATTTCTTCAAGATATAAATCAACTTTAACCGGTATTTTTAAAAATGGCGAACCTGTATTCACCGAATCTAAGATGATTGTCTGCGGCAGGGAATATCATATAGATGCGCATTTAAACCCTATAAAAAATAATAAAGGAGAAATAATTGGAGTTATAGGCGTTTCCCGTGATTATACCAAACAAAAATTGTTTGAAATTCAACTTAAAGAAAGTGAATATAAGTACAGATCATTAATTGAAACCACGAACACAGGTTTTCTTATATTGGATAATTACGGAAATGTTATAGACGCTAATCAGGAATACGTCAGGCTTACAGGGTATAAAAAATTAGATGATATTAAAGGCAGAAATGTTATAGAATGGACTGCTGATTATGATGTTGAACGAAATAATCAGGAAGTTATAAAATGTTTGAAAAATGGCTATGTTAAAGATCTGCGGATAGATTATGTTGATGAAAAAGGAATTATTACAAGTGTTGAGATAAACGCAAAAGTAATCAGAACTGATAAATCATTAAGAATTTTATCGTTATGCAGAGATATAACGGATCGTAAAGAGTTAGAAAAAAAAATAATAACTTCTGAAAAGTTATCAGCCATAGGTAAACTTACAGCCGGAGTAGCGCATGAATTTAATAATATTATGGCTATTATACAGGGGAATGCTCAAATAATAGAACATATAGTAAAACAAAAGAAAACCAAAGAAATAATTGATTGCGCCGGTAAAATATCATATGCGGTTGATAGGGGAAAATCAATTGTAACCAATATGATGGCATTTGCAAAACCAATCGAACCTCAGAAAGATTTTTACAGTTTATGCGATATTTTTGATGAAATAATTAGTATGCAAAAGAAACAGTTGAAAAGTGAAAATATAAAAATTGAACATAAAAGATTATGCAGAAATAAGAAAAAAGGAATGAAAATATATGCTGATAAAGGGCAAATAGAACAAGTATTGATTAATATCCTTATAAATGCGAGACAGGCAATAAAACCTAAAGGAGCCGGGACTATAAGAACGTTCTGCTTTAGAGAAAACGGTAAAATTATTTTTAATATCCAGGATGACGGAATAGGAATATCAGAAGATAAGATTAAATATATTTTTGAACCTTTTTTTACGACTAAAGGAGCTTATTCAAAAGATAATTTCGGAATAAAAGGAACAGGATTGGGATTAAGCATTTGTCATACTATAATAAAAAATCATGGAGGAAATATTGAAGTAGAAAGCGAAGAAGGAAAGGGGACTTTGTTTAAGATAATTTTGCCTGAAGAATATTCCGAATTAAAAATAAAAAAATCGGGAAACGTTATTGAGGATCCGGAGACAGAAAATAAATTAAAGTTAAAAGTGCTGTTAGTAGATGACGAAACCGATTTATTGAAATGTTTAAAAAATATATTGGAATTATTGAATTGTTCTGTTGATACTGCTGTTTTGGGAAGCGAAGGAATAAAATTGGCAACAACAAAAAAATATGATTTGATTTTTTTAGATATTCTTATACCTGATATTTCAGGAGAAACCATATTTCAAAAAATCAGGGAATTTGACGGCAAAGTGCCTATAGTATTTATTTCCGGGCATATAGGAGCCGAATTAAAAAGATTAAAAAAACTCGGATTATATTTATTTATTCAGAAACCGTTTTCAATTTCAGATATAAAAAAAATATTGAACAGCGTGTATTATAATAAAATATAATATAATATAAACAAGATTAATATTGCCGGAATTAAATATTGTATTAATAGTATAGTAAAAAGAGTGAAATTATTTTTTAAAGTTTTTATATTTTTATGAACATTTTTATTTACGGAGAGAAAAAAATATGAAAAAATTAAGCGTTATGATTGAAAATGTTTATCCGGAACTTGACGGAGGAAAATATGCTGTAAAACGGGAAATAGGAGATTGGTTTGAAGTAACAGCTGATATTTTCCAGGAGGGACACGAATCCTCTGAAGCAGTATTGAAATACCGTAAAAAAGGCGAAAAAAAATGGAATGAAACCAGAATGAAATTTATTGATAATGATTTATGGCGGGGAAGTTTTGAACTTACTGAAAACGGGAAATATGAATATACAATCTCAGCGTGGCCTGAAAAAAATAAAAATATTGTAACGGATTACGATAAAATACTTGAAGTTAAAGTCGATCCTGTTATATCCAGATATGCTTCTTGGTACGGAATGTGGCCTCGCTCTCAGGGTACAATTCCGAATCAAAGCGCGACTTTTAAAGATATGGAAAACCGTTTGAAAGAAATAAGCTGGATGGGATTTGACGTAGTTTATCTTACTCCGATTCATCCGATAGGGAAAACCCATAGGAAAGGAGCGAATAATTCACTGGCGGCGAAACCTGGAGAACCAGGTTGTCCTTATGCGATAGGTAATGAATCAGGAGGTCATTGCGCAATTGAACCTGGACTCGGAACCATAGACGATTTTAAACATTTTGTGGCAGAAGCAAAAAAATACAATATGGAAGTTGCATTGGATATTGCGCACACGTGTTCGCCGGATCATCCTTATGCGAAAAATCATCCTGACTGGTTTTACAGGGAACCTGACGGAAAAATAAAATGTGCGGAAAATCCTCCGAAAAAATACGAAGATATTTATCCGTTCAATTTTTTTTGTGAAGATTGGGAAAATTTATGGAAAGAATTAAAACATATTTTTGAATTCTGGATAAAACTGGGAGTTAAAATTTTCAGGATAGACAATCCTCATACCAAACCTTTTACATTCTGGCATTGGATCATAAATGAAGTTCAGAATGATTATCCTGAAGCTGTTTTTTTATCAGAAGCTTTCACAAGACCGAAAGTTATGAAATCATTATGCAAATGCGGATTCACCCAGACATACACTTATTTTACATGGAGGAATTTTAAACAGGAAATCATAGATTATTTTACTGAAATCACAAAACCTCCTGTTTCAGAATATCTTCGAGGAAATTTATTTACAAATACACCTGATATTTTACCTGAAATACTGCAATACGGCGGAAGACCAGCGTTTAAAATGCGGGCTGCTCTTGCTACAACTCTGTCATCGTTGTGGGGATTGTATAATGGGTTTGAATTATGTGAAAATAAAGCAGTTCCCGGCAAAGAAGAATATATGGATTCTGAAAAATATCAGTATAAAGTATGGGATTGGGATAGACCTGGAAACATAAAAGAATATATTAGAAAATTGAATTTTATACGAAAAGAAAATCCTGCTTTGCAATATTATAAAAATTTAAAGTTTTACCGGTCAGACAATGACAATGTTGTTTTTTACGGTAAAATGTCGCCTGATAAAAAAAATATTATATTTACAGCTGTAAATCTTGATCCGTATCATTCTCATGAAACAGGTTTATTTATTCCTATTTTTGATTTAGGAATAAAACCGGATCAGACTTTTATATTGCATAATTTGATTACAGACGAACGCACTATGACCCGCGGAGAATATTTTAAAATAAAACTTGAACCGAATAACGAGCCTGCAGTGATATTTAAATTGGAACGCTGGGCAACCCGCGAAAACAATTTTGATTATTATTTATAAATTATAAACAAATTTTTTTGGAAAGTTGATAAAAATGAAAATAGCTTTTTTTACATCAGAAGTTTACCCGTTTTCAAAAACCGGAGGATTGGCAGATGTTTCTCAGGGGCTGCCGAAAGCCTTTAAAAAAAAAGGAGAAGATATAAGAATATTTACTCCGTATTATGAATGCTGCGAAAAATTCAATCCATCGCTGATTCCTGATTCAAAGATTTTTGTGAGGATAGGCGATGCTGATATTGAAGCTTATTTATACGAATCACGGCTTCCTAACAGCGATGTCCCTGTATATTTTATAGGCAATAAAAATCTTTTTTTCAGAGAAACACTATACAGCAGGAATAATGTTGATTACGAAGATAATTTTTTAAGATTTGTTTTATTTCAGCGCGCTTCAATAGAATATTTGAAAAAAACAAATTTTTATCCTGATATTATTCATTCAAATGATTGGCCTTCGGCATTGACGTCAGTATATTTAAAGACGATTTACGCACTTTCATTTCCTTTAACCAAAACAGTTTTCACCATTCATAATATAGGATATCAGGGATTATATTGGGTATGGGATATGAAACTTACAGGATTGCCGTTTGAATTGTTCAACTGGCGTCAGCTTGAATATTATGGAAAACTTAACTTATTGAAAGCAGGAATAGTGTTTTCTGATGCTGTAACGACTGTAAGTCCGACATACAGCAGGGAAATAATGTCTGCGCAATATGCATACGGACTTCAATCCGTGCTTGAAGAACATAAAAATAAAGTTTTTGGAATTATCAACGGAGTGGATTATGATGAATGGGCACCTGAATCCGATGGATTTATATCGTATAAATATGACAGAACAAATTTAGAAAATAAATATAAAAATAAAAATGTTTTACTTGAAATGTGCGGTTTTTCGTGTAATGACGAACCTGTATTCGGAATGATCAGCAGGCTGGTTGAACAAAAAGGATTAAAATTTATAATTGACAACATTGATAAGCTGATGGAAAAAAAAATGAAAATAATAATACTCGGAACAGGAGATAAAGGCATTGAATCAAAGCTTGAAGCTATCAATGAAAAATATCCGGGGAAGTTCCGGGCTTTTATAAAATTCAGTTCTGCATTATCGCATTTGATTGAAGCAGGATCAGATTTATACATGATGCCATCGCTTTTTGAACCTTGCGGGCTGAATCAATTATACAGTTTAAGATACGGGACAATACCGCTTGCAAGAAGAACAGGAGGATTGGCTGATACGATAACCGATTGTAATCCTTCAAATATTATGAATGGAGAAGGAACTGGATTTTTATTCAATAATATTGACAATTCAGAATTTATAAATAAAATTAATTATGCGCTGACCATATTTGAAAATAAAAAGTTATGGAATATGCTGATACAGAATGCTATGTCGCGCGACTGGTCATGGAATGTGAGCGCTGATAAATATATTGAATTATATAATTCATTGCTGAAATAAATTTGTGCGCTGAAAGCTGGTTTTATAAAATTTATTTTTTAAAGGATTTTTAATGTATCAACATTCTAAAATCCTGTTATGCTTTAACGATGAACAGTTAAAGGCAAATATAACCGGACTATTAATTAAACAAGAATATATTGTTGTTTCGTTCGACAAATCACAAGTAAACTTTTTTGATTTTTTTGATTCAAATCAGATAGACGTTGCTCTATACGATAAAAGTAATTATCCTGCTCTTATTCAAATGAAAAATCATGACAAACACAGGAAAATCCCAACAATACTTATATTGGATTCTATAGATGAATTAAAACTTGATATGAGCAATAAAACAGATGAGTTTATTGTTAAACCTGTAAATGAACTCGAGCTTTATGTTAGAATCCGCACTTTATTCAGATTGAAAAAATATCTTGAACTTATAGAACTTGACGCGCGCAACTGGCAGAAAAAAACAGAGTTAAAAGACGATGAACTTAATAAACTTAAAGAATATAATAAGCATATTGTTGAAGCTTTTCCTATGTCTATGTTTATTATAGACAAACAGCATAAAATACAATTTTTGAATCAAAAATTTGCCGAGTTAAGAAGAACTGAAATAAAGAATATAATGTATAGGTATTTGAATGAAATATTTAATTCTGATATATACAATTCAATTATTAAAATAGAAATCAATAAAAGCATATATGACCTGCAGGTGCGGTTTTTGAATGATGTTCAAAATTTGTTCTATGATCTGGGAGAACGCATTTTTGATATTTCAATAACGCCCTTACGGGAATACGGAGATAACCTGCAACTGCTGATTATATTGCATGATATTACTGAAAAGAAAAAAAATGAATGGAGAAATCATCTTGTTCAGGAGCTTCTTTCGTATATTCAGGATATTTCAGAAGTTGAAAAAACATTGTTTATAATATTAACTTGCGTAACAGCAGGAGCGGCATTAGGATTCAGCAGAGCATTTTTATTGCTTTTTGATCATGAGTCAGGAAAACTCGAAGGGAAACTTGGAGTTGGACCGAGCAGCCAGCAGGATGCAAATAAAATTTGGGCTGAACTTTCGAACAACCCGAAAAGTTTATCTGATTATATCAAAGATTATGATAAAAATATCGCGGCAATAAAAAACAAGCATGCTGATTTTTTAAAACAATTGACTTTTACACAATCGGAAATAGATGAAAGCATGAAACGGTGTTTTCGTGAAAAAAAAGCTGTAAAAGTTGAAAATTACAATATGGACAATTCATTTTTCGGCAAGATGGCAAGATTACTCAATATTAACGAATATGTAGTGGCTCCTTTGATAAGCAATAATAAACCTATTGGAATAATAGTGGCAGATAATAAATACAGTTATAGAAGAATCGATTCGGACAATATAGTTTTGTTCAGTCTTTATGCTACTCATGCGGCGCAAAGTCTTGAACTTGGGAACAGTTACGACAATTTGAAAACTAAAATAATGGAACTTAAAACTACAAGAGAAAAATTGTTTGCTTCGGAAAAGATGGCGACAGTAGGAAAACTTGCGGCAAACATTGCGCATGAAATAAGAAATCCGTTATCAACCATAGGCGGATTTGCTCATAGAATTAATAAAAGTCTTAAAACAGGAAATATATCAGATGTTCAGAAATCAACTGATATTATTTGCGATGAAGTTACCAGACTTGAAGAAATTTTAAGCAGCATAATGGATTTTACGCGCAGTGGAATGGTTAATAAAAATTTATGCAGGATAAAAGAAATAGTAGATAAATCATTATTCATATTAACTAATGTGCTTGAAACCGAGAGTATAAGAATTGAATATTTAGATGATTCCGGCAATCTTGAAATTATATGCGACAGCCAGAAAATCAAACAGGTGTTAATAAATATTTTTAAAAACAGCATTGAATCAATTGCTGAAAGCAGAAAAAAACCCGGATGCATTAAAATTCATACAATTGCTGAAGAAAATTTTTGTAAAATAATTGTTTCAGATACTGGAGCTGGAATGAATGAGGAATCTTTATTGAATTTGTTTTCTCCATTTTTTACCACAAAAGAAAATGGAACCGGACTTGGCATGACAATAGTAAAGAATATTATTGAGGCGCATAACGGAAGAATTAATTATACATCGAAGGTAAATGAGGGAACTGTTGTTACAATAGAGTTGCCTGTCAGGTAAAAATTAAAAATTTAGATAGGAGTCAATACCGCATTATGAAAAAACAAATAAAAATATTGTTAGTTGACGATAATGATAATCAGCGTTTGCTGTATACCCAGGAACTTGAAGAAGAAGGGTATAATATTGTGACTGCAAGCAATGGGAAAGAAGCTGTAGATAAAGTTTTATCGGAAAAACCTGATCTTGTAATACTTGACATACAAATGCCTGGAATTAATGGTATAGAAACATTGGATGAAATATTGACATATAACAAACAATTGCCGATAATACTTCATTCTGCTTATTCAAATTATAAAGAAAATTTTATGAGCTGGGCTGCAGACGCGTATATTGTTAAATCATCGAATCTTGATGAATTAAAGAAAAATATTGACAAAATTTTGAAAAACAGGGGAATAGTTTGATAAAAAGCATGACCGGTTATGCCAGAACCGCTAAATCAGGCCAAATAGGGAATATCGACATAATAATCAAGTCTGTGAATAATAAAAACTGTGAGGTGACTGTAAAATCTCCTAAGATTTTGTTTGAACTTGAAAATGAAATAATCAATAAGGTTAAACAAAAATTGCAGCGTGGGAAAATATATGTTTTTATTAGCATTACAAACTGCAATGATAAAAAAATTGTATTAAATAAATGTGCGTTAAAACAATATATTTCGGAAATAAAATCTCTGCAGAAGGAATTGACAGATTATGTTTTTACGGTACCAGAAATTTGTTCATTGATGCAGTTGCCGGAAATTATTGAAATAGAAAGTTTAGAAACGGATATAACAGATTTTAAAAAAGATGTATTTCAAGTATTAGATGAAACTCTTGAAAAAATTGATAAAATGCGAATTAATGAAGGAATTAATCTGCTTATGCCATTTTTATCTTATATAAATCAGATTAAGAATTTTGTTGAAATAATAAAAAAAGAAGTTCCTGTTTCATTAGAAAATTATAAAATTAAATTGGAAAAATTATTGAATGAATTGTATTTTTCTTGTGTAGAAGATAAAGAAAAAAAAATTATGGCTGAATTAGGGTTGTATGCGGATAAAATTGATATTACAGAAGAAATTGACCGTTTGTCAAGTCATCTTGACGAATGTGAAAAATTGTTGAACAACAAAAGTTCCGAACCTGTAGGTAGAACTCTTGAATTTTTAGTTCAGGAATTAAACAGAGAGATTAATACCTCTGGAGTAAAATCAAATAATTATGTTATTTCTCAAGCTGTAATTAATGTTAAAAGTTTAATTGATAAAATAAAAGAACAATCAATGAATATAGTTTGAAAAAATATTTTTAAATAGAGAGGTTAAAAAATGGGAGCACTATCAACTTTTAAAAAAGAAATGAGAAAATGTCCTGTATGTGAAAATCAATTTAAAGAAGAGTTTATGCTGACAGGTTCAATGCGTCAGGTCAGTATTAATATGAATGAAGAGTTAAGGACTTTTTATAAAGAATATCAGGGTTTTCCTGTGGCTCCGTTTATATATGAAGTTATTACTTGTCCGAAATGTTATTACAGTTCTTTGATATCCGATTTTAATTCTATATATGTTCAAAAACAGAATTATACAGAAAAAGAAACTGAACAGATAAAAAATTTAAGGATAAATGTTATAAAAAATCAAAATCAGAGAAAAGAATTGATAAAAAATATTGTTGATGTTAATTTTGAAGAACCAAAAAATCTTGAAACAGCATTGGCTTCATATATACTTGCTGTTGACAGTTATAATTATTTTAATGAGAAGCTTCAGCCCGATACTAAAAGAGCGGTGTGTTCATTGCGCGCTGCATGGCTTGCCGGAGATTTGAATCTTTCTGAACTTCAGGAAAAATATTATAAAGAAGCGCATAAATATTATTCTATCATATCTTCAAAACCTGATGACAGCGGCGGATTTAAACTTGGACCTGACTGGGGGAATAATTTCGGGTTTGAAGGAGCAAGGTTTATAAAAGTAATGCTTGATTTGAGATTTTTAGACGAAGTTGAAAATATTAAACAGAGATTTGAAATTATGCAGAATGTAAGGGCTACTTTTTCGAAAATACGAGGGATGGGTAAAGCAAGCCAGAATAAACGCGGACCTTTACTGAAAATCGCTGAAGATATGTTTGAAAAAGTTCAGCCGGTTTATGAAAAACTGAAAGCTAAAATCGAATCCGGAGATTATGCGGATTCTGCGGATTTAAAACTTGGCGATAAAATAACAGTAACTACTGCCGCAGTGCAATCTGAAGAAGAACCTGAACAGGAAGAAAAAACAGTTGAAACACAGGAATCAAAAAAAGAAGAAGAATCTGATGTTTATAAAAATGCGGCTACTGAAGTAGTCAAATATGCGTTAAGATCAGGAATTAAACGCGATTCAATAAAAGATATTGAAAAAATTCTGATGAAATATTTTTCATGAAATAAAAGGGAGAATAACAGCAGATGAAAAAAAAATTGTATATTTTATTTGTTATAGTTTTAACATTGTTGTCCGGAATTAATTGTTCCAAACAAAAAGAAACTAAGCTTGATTCGGTGAATAATCTTAAATACGGATTATTACATTATCTGCCGGAAGATTCGATGATAGCTGTCAGATGCAGAAATATCAGTGAAACTTATGCTGATTTTATAAAAAGCGAGTTTTATAGGCAATTGATGAGTTATCCGATTGTTCAGACAGCTAAAAATGGTATTAATTCTTTAGATTCGACAGAATTTGAAAAAAATTTTGAGTTCAAACCATCGTTCGATAATTTTATAGAGATTGCAGGAACTGATTTTGCCTTTGCGTTCACATTAAAAGATAATAAACCTAAATATATTATTTTATCTGAATATACCAGTGACAGTGTTATAAAAAAAATTGATTCGAACCTTCCTAAAATATTTTCAAACTCTGAAAATATGACATTATCTGAAATTGAAATTGAAGGTATAAAAATTAAAACTGTAAAAATGATAATAAGAGGTGCAGGTATTTTATCTCTAAATGCTTTAGATGATAAAACAGAATACCATTTGAATTATTTTTTTGATAAAGGAATTTTATGTTTGTCTAACGATACAGAACTGATAAAAAAATCAGTAGAAACGATATTAGGGAAAAATAATAGGTCTATTATTGACAATAATGACTTTCAGACAGCATTCAAACAGCTTGATTTGAACAAACAGGTGATAACTTTTTTTAAACCTGATGATTTAAGCGAGTCTCTACTTTCCCATCCTTTGTTATCTAATATAAAGAATGCTAAAGATGCGTTCAGTCTATGGAACATAATTTCAGCAACATCTTCAAGTTTTGATATTAAATCTAAAACTGTTATTAAATCTTATACAATATATAATAAAAATGCAAAAAATCAGAAACTCCTTGAAATGTATAGAAAAAAATCAGGAGAGCTTCAGACTGCAAGTTTTATTCCTATGAATGCAATGCTGTTTTTAACTACTAATTTGATAGATGCTTCAGGTATGTATGATTATTATCTGGGATTGTTTGACGAAAATATGAATAAAAAAGTCAAATCAGAAATTAAAAAAATTGAAAAAACCGTTGAACTTGATTTGAAAAAAGATATTTTGAATAATATAGGCAGCCAGATTTCAATCGCTTTGTTTGATATTGACGGTATAAGCGTTAATCCTAATGACGCGTTAAATTCATTGGCTTTTATAGCTGAGGTTAAAGATAAAACCAAAATAGATAAATTATTTCAGAATAGTGTTAAAAAATATTTTTCTGAAAACTCAAAATCATTGAACAGCGGATTAAGTTTTAAAATTGAAAAATCAAAGTATAATGAAAATCAAATCACTAAAATCGTGAGTTCGAAATTCAAACTTAATCCTCCATCATACGTTTTTAAAGATAAATTTTTTATCATAAGTTCTGAAAAAAAAATAAAAGATATACTTGATACGCCTAAAGAAAAATCTATAATTAATCTCCAGAAAATTTCAGAACTGAAAAAAATATTATCTGATGCCAACGGATTTTTTTATTTTGATTTTAATCAGTTTATAACTACAGTATCTGAAATAGCTGATATGACAAAAGTTTTCTGGGACAGAGATGATATGTATTTTTCATCTTATGTGAAACCAATTCTTGAAGTACTTACTTATATAGATTGTTTTTCAGGGTATTCGAAAAATGATGAATTGGGATCGCTTTCTGAATTATACATTTTTACAGCTTCACCTAAAAATAAAACGCAGTTAAATTCTGTTGAACCTAAACAACATGAATTAAAAACTCAATAAAACCTAAAAAATGAAAAAAGGGAAATATTATAAACCTATAGAAAATAATCAGGAAATTCAATGCCTTCTGTGTCCAGCTAAATGTTTTATAAAACACGGGAAAACAGGGTTTTGCCGTGTTAGAAAAAATAATTCGGGAATTCTTGAACCTCTCACATATGGAAAAATTTCAGGAATGTCGCTTGATCCTATTGAAAAAAAACCAATGTATCATTTTTTTCCGGGAAAACAAATCTTGTCTGTTGGTTCAATAGGATGCAACCTTAAATGCGTATTTTGTCAGAATTTCGATATATCCCAAAATTTTAATTTTTCTTATTTAAGGGAAGTCAGTAAAGAACAACTTCTGGAATTAGCTGTGTCTAATGAAAATAACATCGGAATAGCATTTACTTATAATGAACCCTTGATCGGATATGAATTTGTTTTGGATACGTCTGTTTATTTCAGGGAAAATGGCTTAAAAAATGTTATAGTATCAAATGGTATTATTAATCGTGAACCTATGTTAGAGCTTGTTTCATATATAGACGGAGCCAATATTGACTTGAAAGGAATTGATGATGAATTTTATAAAAATAATTGCAGAGCAGGAAATGCGGATACTGTTTTGCAAACTATTGAAATATTGTATAAGAATAAAGTTACAGTCGAAGTTACAAATTTAATTGTAACTGGATTGAATGATTCTATTGAAAAAATAAAAATACTGGTTGATTCTGTTTCTTCTATATCAAAAGATATTCCTCTTCATTTTTCAAAATATTTTCCGAGATATGAATATTTAAAACCTGCTACGAATGAAAAAATATTATTGAGTGCATATGAATATGGAAAAACAAAATTGAATTATGTTTATGTCGGAAATGCGAATATAGACAAAACTTCCAATACTTATTGTCCATCTTGCGGAAAACTTTTAATTGAACGGCTTGGATACAGTGTCAAAAAAATGTTTAATACTGTAAATTGTCCTGAATGTAAAACTTATATTTATGGAATTGAATAAAAAAAATATATTATTTTTATTTATAATTTTATTATTTTTTTGTTTTGACAACAATATTACCGCATTGGAAATCAGAATTGATTTATCAGCTATGGATGGTTCGGCATCCGGAAACTGGAATACTATTTCTTTGGCAAATGCAAATTTAACCACATCAAACCTTAAAAATTATACTGACGGCGCTGCTTCCTCAATATCTATAACAGGTTCTGGCTGGAATGGAGAATGGCACGGTACTATACCTGCAGGATATTGGTTTGACGGCGGTGCAGGAATGGGAGACAGATTATATTGCAGCACAGGTTCTGCAAGTTTTACGTTTTCAAATTTAGGCACTTCCACTTATAGCGTTGAAATTCTGAGTGAAGGAGATGCTACGGTTAATTATTTAACAGTAAATAGTTCATCAGCGTCAAGAAGCAATTTAGGAAATACAGTTTATCCATGGAACCAGGGAAATTCAAATGATTGGCTTATATGGGATTCAGTTACGCCTTCAGCAGGTCAAATTACTATAAGTATTTCGGTTCAATCAGGAACTTATTTAAATATGGATTTGATTAGAATTGTTCAATTAATTACTGCTCCGGCTGCGCCGACATCAAATGCCGCAAGTAATATATCTCCCACAAGTTTTTTGGCAAACTGGAATACTGTAGGTGATGCGACCGGATATAAACTTGATGTTTCTACAGTAAATACTTTTGCAAGTTTTGTTACTGGATATCAGGATTTGAATGTTGGAAAGGTAACTTCTTACAGAGTTTCGGGATTGAATGCAAGTACAACTTATTATTATCGTGTTCGTGCTTATAATACTGTTGGTACTAGCGCTAATTCGGGAACTCAAAGCACTGCAACAACAACGGCTGCAACTGAAAAACAGGAATTCACTTATACCGGCAGCGATCAAACTTGGACTGCTCCTGCTAATGTCAGACAGGTATATGTTCAAGCTTGGGGTGCAGGCGGCGGTAAAAGCGGCTATTCTACAAGTTATGCAGGCGGCAGCGGTGGTTATTCAAGCGGCACTGTTCCTGTAAGTCCAGGTCAAACTTACACTATAGTAGTAGGTCAGGGAGGCATAGGTTTGGGTGTTGGTTCAGGCGGAACTGCCGGCGGTTCGGCTACTTACGGCGGCGGCGGTTATGGAACAATGGGCGATGCTTCCGGTGCGTCAGGCGGTGGATTATCAGGTTTTTTTATGGGAAATAGCGGAATGACATTCGATGCAAGCGGTCAGGCCAGGGCTTTCATAATAGCAGGCGGCGGCGGCGGTTCTACGGGATATGCTGGTGGCGCTGGTGCTGGCGGTGGAACAACCGGCGGCGCTGGCGCTGCGACAGGCGGTAACGGAGGCACTCAATCAGCTGGCGGCACTGGTACAGCAGGAGCTGATGGGAGCGCTTTATGCGGAGGTAACGGCAGTTCAACTGGGTTTCAGGCATCAGGCTCAAGTGATGGAGGAGGAGGCGGCGGCGGCTACTGGGGAGGTGAAGGCGGATATGATGACGCTAAACCAGGCGGCGGCGGTTCAGGATATTTACATGGAACAATTATCGGCGGACAAACAACTCAGGGAACTCAGGGACCAACATCATCAGAGGCAACACCGCCAAATACAGGGAATTCTGATTATCTTTCAACTGCCGGTGTTGGCGCATACGGGCAAGTAAGTACAGCAAGCGGCGCAAACGGCGGTCATGGGCTTGTTGTATTAAGCTGGACACCAAAAATAATTGACCAAAATCTTTTAACAAACGCTGGCGCTGAATCAGGAACATTAGACAGCTGGACAATAATTGAAAATGGCGGTAATGGGTGGACAGTTTATGAGAACGGCATAGGCGGGAATTATTTATTTGCAACTTCTCATTTATGGTGCAAAAAATCTCAAACTATTGATTTGATTGCAAAAGGATATACTGCCGCAGAATTAGATTCTGTTCCTAAAATATACGTTGAATGC
>JAGOBX010000456.1 GCA_017999075.1 Candidatus Babelota bacterium
GTCATAACCGAAGTAGTATTTTACGGGCATATAATATTGATACATATTCATATTTTTTTAATTTCCCTGATTTTATTGTTGTCAAAAAATAAGTTTGTAAAAATAGTTACTGAAAAAAATAATAAATTTATTTGAATAGAAATGATATAATTAAAAATAACAAATTCAAGATAAAAATAATGATATATATTTATTTTTTGTGTTTTTGAAAAATAAATTGACAAATTGATATATTTTAAGTAATATATGTAATTTAAATAATTCTAAAAAACTGGGAATGCCCATAAATATAATCATCAAGCATAGTTTTTGTTAAATAAAAAATAAATAAAATTATATTTTAAGAAAGGAAAAATTAAATGGCTGGACGAACTAATGAGAGAATGCGTCATTGTACATTTTGTCAGAGACCTGAAATTCAGATTGATGGACAATTAGTTGCGGGTCCTGGAGTGTTTATCTGCGAGGATTGCGTTAATGTATGCGTGTCTATAATAAAAGAAAAGCGTGTAGAAAAAGCGCAGCCTAATATTAAATTTCATTTTGATTTAAAACCGAAAGAAATTTATGATATATTGTCGCAATACATAATAGGTCAGGATGAAGCAAAGAAAACATTGGCTGTAGCTGTATATAATCATTATAAAAGGATTAATTACCCTGTAATAAACAATACAGAAATTGAAAAAAGCAATATACTGCTTATAGGTCCTACAGGAGTAGGAAAAACTTATATAGTCAGGACTTTAAGCAAGATATTAAATGTTCCTAATGTTATAGGAGATGCGACTACTTTAACACAGGCCGGTTATGTTGGAAGTGATGTTGAAGAATTATTATCCCGTCTTGTGGCAGCGGCAGATGGAAACATCCAGACTGCAGAACGTGGAATAGTTTATATAGATGAACTTGATAAAATTGCAAGAAAATCTGAAAATACAAGTATTACACGCGATGTGAGCGGCGAAGGAGTGCAACAGGCACTTCTTAAACTTGTTGAAGGATATAAAGCCACTGTTCCTCCGGACGGAGGAAGAAAACATCCTCAGCAGAAATTATTGATGGTGGATACTGCACAGATTTTATTTATCGGCGGAGGAAGTTTTGAAGGACTTGACAAAATTATTGAACGCAGGATAAATAAGAAAACTATGGGATTTGGAGCTGATGTTATTTCTAAAAACGAAGATAAGGATATTTCTTCAATACTTGAACAGGTTGAACCTCACGATTTGATTAAATTCGGAATGATACCAGAACTTGTAGGCAGATTTCCAATAATAGCAACTTTTAATGAATTGAATGATGAAGATTTAAGAAAAATACTTACTGAACCCAAAAATTCAATTGTCAAACAATATACAGAATTATTAGGACTTGACAATATTGAACTTGGTTTTACAGAAGAAGGGCTTAAAGAAATAATTAAGATTTCTAAAAAAAGGAAAACAGGTGCGCGCGGGCTTCGCAGCGTAGTTGACAAATTGCTTAAAGAGCCGATGTTTGATATGCCTTCAAAGAAAGTTAAAAAGCAAAAGTTTATAATTGATGATAAATATGTATTATCGTGTTATAAATTGTTTGATAGTACTTCGGAAGTTGATAAAAAAATAAGCTGAATCATATAATTGACTAATTATAAAGATGCTTATTTTATAAGGTGATTCGTTTTTTGTAATAAATTTTTTTATTGGAAACAGCCATTCATAAGATTTTTTGAATGGCTGTTTTATGTTGCAGGATTCGGTTTAAGCCAGATGAATTTTGAACAAAATTTGTTTTCAATGAAAACGGGATTTTCCGATCTTCCGGATTATTTAATTCACTCCAAAAAGATTTCAGGAACAATAGAAAAAATCATTTTTTTCAACCAGGAAAATAATTTCGTAATAGCAAAATTACAAATAAGCTCGAGTAATATAAGTGTTTCTGTCAAAGGTAAAATAATTCAGCCTTCCGAAGGCATGCAGGTAGAACTTGACGGATACTGGGATACTGATAAAAT
The DNA here is from genome assembly GCA_017999075.1 of Candidatus Babelota bacterium. Taxonomy (GTDB): domain Bacteria; phylum JAGOBX01; class JAGOBX01; order JAGOBX01; family JAGOBX01; genus JAGOBX01. The sequence continues at coordinate 2,006 of JAGOBX010000456.1, forward strand.
ACACGGAGTCCAATTTAATTTTGTGAGTTGTGAAATTATAGAACCCACCACTCGAGAAAGTATAATCAGATTTTTAGGTTCAGGACTGATTAAGAATATAGGGATAAAAACAGCTGAAAAAATAGTTGCAAATTTTGGCACAGAAACATTGCAGATCATTGAAAATTTTCCCGAACGATTGATTGAAGTTGCGGGTATAGGAAATTCAAAATGCAAATTGATAACAGAAGGATATAAGAACCATCTTGATATAAAAAAAATAATGATGTTTTTATCTGAACATAATATTTCTGTAAAATTCAGCTATAAGTTGTACTCTATTTATGGAGTAGAAACTATAACCGTTTTAAAAAATAATCCGTATATACTGATTCGCGATGTTAAAGGGATCGGATTTAAAAAAGCCGATGAAATAGCAAAAAAACTCGGCATACCTTCAGATAATAATTTAAGAATTGTAAATGGATTGTATTTTATTTTATCAGAAGCTGCTGGTTCAGGACATTCATATATTCCTTTTGATGAGTTTAAAATCAAATCTTCGGAACTTCTCAATGTGGATGGAGAAAAGATCAATTGTGTTTTAGCAAATACATTGCTTATGAATGATGCAAACATAATTATTGATGAGGACAGGGTATATTTGAAATGGAATTATTTTTGTGAATACGGAATAGCTGAACATCTGAGCAGACTTATTAATACATCTGATTCATTAAACGGAATATCGTATGAAGAAATAGAAAAATTGGCAGAAGAGTTGAGTGCTCAGAACAAAATCAGACTATCGGTTAATCAGCTGAATAATATTAAAACTGCAGTTAAAGAAAAAATATTTGTTTTAACCGGAGGTCCTGGAACAGGAAAAACTACAATAACTTATTTTATAGTTAAAATTTTTCAAAAGTTAAATATGCATACTGTTTTATGTTCTCCAACAGGCAGGGCCGCTAAAAGACTTTCGGAATTAACTCTGGAATGTGCAACTACGATCCATCGTTTGCTTGAGTATTCGCCTCAGTCAGGTTTTCAAAAAAATGAGAACAATAAACTATCGGCTGATGTTGTAATAATAGATGAATTCAGTATGACTGATTTGACATTGTTTTATAATTTACTTAAAGCCATTAAATATAATACAAAACTGATTTTAATAGGAGATTTTAATCAATTGCCGAGCGTCAATGCTGGAAATTTGCTGAGCGATATAATTTCTTCCGGAAAAATAAAAATAGGAGAATTGACAGAAATTTTTCGGCAGGACGAAAAATCTCTGATTATTTTTAATGCTCATAATATTATAAATAATAGGAATTTACTTATAAGTAATTCACAAGATTCGGATTTTTTTCTAATTTCAAATGAAGATAAAAAAAATACGTTG
>JAGOBX010000457.1 GCA_017999075.1 Candidatus Babelota bacterium
TTTAATATTATTCAATTGTTTATCCTAACAGCAAAATAATACGCTTTGGCAAAGATTTCTGCTAAAAATTCATTAATAAAAGACGAACATACTAATCCGACAGTATCTTTGCCTGCTGTAACAAAATCAGGAACTTTTTTTTTTTTTTTAGCAATAACACCTATAAAATCAGGCCAGATATTATATATTATTTTTTTTGCTTTTACTGGAATATATGCAAACGATTCAACTGTTTTAAAACTTACAATCAATGATAACGGCTTATTATTATCTCTGATTTTCAATTCGTAAATTTTTTCAACAGCATTTTTATCATACGCAGAACAAGCTAATCCGTATACTCCGCCAGATGGCCATAAAATTAATCCTCCTGATAATATTATCTCATTTAATATTCCAATATATTCAATGCCTACTTTATTAATTATTATCATCTATTATTACCCCGGCTTTTTCAAACTCTTGTTTATAAAAATCTTTTATCGCAAGATGCAATGCTGAAGCTGCATAATTCGAACAATGAATTTTATCTTCAGGCAGACCGCCGGCTTCTTCAACTGCAGTTACATCAGTTATCTGAAGAGCCTCGCCCAAAGTTTTATTTTTTGAAATTTCAGAAACTATTGAACACAAACCTATGGCTGCCCCGCATCCGAAAACTTTATATTTAACATCTGCAATTCGATTATTTTCAACTTTAATGTAAAACTCAAAATAATCTCCGCATTCTTTACTTCCTATTTTCCCGATTCCGTCTGCGTTTTCAATAATGCCGACATTCCTTGGTTTTAAAAAATGATCTACAAGTTTTTCACTGTAATTATGCATTTATTTGAGTTTACAGATGGTTTGATTTTAGAATTATACTATTATCATGCAACATAATAAAATTGACATTTATCTGAAGTCAAGCTATTTTCGCCGCATAAAACTATTTGTCCCCGGTAAATTTTATAAACGAAAAATTTACCGGGAGTAATATAATTTACAAAATAAACGCTCGTTAAATAATATAACTTTTATAAAACAACTTCCGGCAATTCTGTAAGAGATTTATCGATTTTAGATTGTTCAAGTTCGTAATTTACCAATTGATTGTTTAAATATTTTTCATAAGACGCCATATCAAAATGTCCATGGCCGCTTAAATTAAACAGTATAATTTTTTCTTCTTTCCTATTTCTGCAGTCTATTGCTTTATCTATCGCGCATCTGATAGCATGAGATGATTCAGGAGCAGGTATAATTCCTTCTGTTTTAGAAAACAATGCAGCAGCTTCAAACACAGGAACTTGATGATACGCAACAGCATCAATCAATTTCAATTCTTTAGCGTAACTTACAAGAGGCGACATCCCATGATAGCGGAGTCCTCCTGCATGTATCGCCGCAGGAATAAATGAATGCCCTAGAGTATGCATTTTTAAAGCAGGTGTCATCTTAGCAGTATCTCCATAATCATACGCGTATTTTCCTCTCGTAATAGTCGGGCATGAAAAAGGTTCAACAGCTATTATCTCAGGATTTTTCGTTTTATTAATTTTATCCTGCACAAATGGAAATGCAATACCTCCAAAATTACTGCCGCCTCCTACGCAGCCTATAATTATATCAGGATAAGCATTCAATGCTTCAAACTGTTTTTTACATTCAAGTCCAACTATAGTTTGATGAAGAATAACATGATTTAATACACTTCCTAATGCATAATTCGTATTTTTGTTAGTTACTGCCATTTCAATTGCTTCGCTTATTGCTATGCCAAGACTGCCTGGAGTATCTGGCATCTGTTCAATAATTTTTTTCCCGAATTCGGTAACATTGCTTGGACTTGGATAAATTGTTCCTCCCCATGTTTGGATCATTGTTTTTCTGAACGGCTTTTGATCATAACTGATTCTTACCATGAATATTGTAATTTTCATGTCAAAAAAAGTTCCGGCTAATGCTAAAGCGCTCCCCCATTGACCTGCGCCGGTTTCAGTTGAAAGATTATCAACTCCTGAAATTTTATTGTAATACGCCTGGGGAATAGAAGTGTTGGGTTTATGGCTTCCAGCAGGACTCACACCTTCATATTTATAAAATATTTTAGCAGGAGTGTTTAAAGCCTTTTCAAGACGTTTTGCCCTTATTAAAGGAGCAGGTCTCCACAATTTATATATTTCATAAACTTCGTCAGGAATTTCGATCCAGCGCTCTCTTGTTACTTCTTGTTCAACAAGATTTTTGGGGAAAATAGCAAGAAGCTCGTCCGGAGTTGCAGGTCTTTTTTCTCTTGGATTATAAGGCGGCGGCAAAACTCCTGGAAAATCAGCCTGAATATTATACCATTTTTTAGGAAGTTCAGATTCAGGTAAAATATATTTAATGCTTCCTTCCATAAACACACACACTCCAAATTAGTTTTTAAAAATTGTTTCTGAATTCTAATTATTCAGTAAAAGTATTTCTACCCTGCGGTTCAATTTTCTTCCTTCGGATGTCGAATTATCTGCTACAGGTTTGGTGTCAGCCCATCCTATTACATTCAATCTTTTTTCAGATATTTTTCCTTTGGAAATAAAATAATCTATTACTGCAACTGCGCGGGCAGTAGACAACTCCCAGTTTGAAGAATACTTTGAATTTGACTTAAACGGAATATTATCTGTATGTCCTTCAACCTGAACTCTTCTATCAGGATAATTATTTAATATTTCTATAACTTTATTCAGAGCTTCTTTTGAAGCATCTTTCAGCTCGGCCTGTCCTGCGCTAAATAAAACTTTATCTGAAAAAGTAATTTGAAGCTCTCCCTTATCAGTTTCTTTTACATTAACCTGTTTTTGTTCAACAAGTTTTGACAATTCATTTTTTATATTTTTATTGTCTTCCGCAAGTTTTTCAAGTTCTTCTTTACTTTTTGTCTGGAGTTTTTCAAGTTCTTCTTTAGATTTTGATTTAATCTGTTCAAGTTCAGTTTTCAAATTTTTATTAATTTCTGATAAATTGCTTATTTCAAGTTCCTTTTGTTTCAAATTTGCCGTAATTTCTTCATTCTGAACTGGAACAGCAGCCGGCGCTTCTTTACCCGCAGCATTAACCATACTTTTTACAGTAGCATTTAATTCCTCTACTTGTTTATTTAAATTATTATTTGCCGCCTGCAATTCTTCAACCTGTTTTTTATATTGATTTGCTGTATCATTCAGTTTTTGTAGTTCAGAATTATTTTTAGATTCAGCATCTGTTTTAGAAAGGGATTTCGCCTCACTTTTTTGGTCAATACTTGACTTTACTGAATTTAATTCATCTGTAAGTTTTTGAATTTGATTTTTAAGGTCATTATTGGATTTACTTAAATTTTCTATCTGCTTTTTATACTCTTCTTCATTTTTCCTGGTTT
>JAGOBX010000459.1 GCA_017999075.1 Candidatus Babelota bacterium
TCCTTAAGAAACAGCTGAAAGGCTGATTTCCGCATAATAGGGTTTCGCTATACCGTTATTATAAATCCGCCGCGAAGATCCGCGTGAGGTTCCTTAAGGCAGTTATCGTAAAAGATAACAGGCCCGCATAACAGGGTTGCCGGATTTTCGCGGTTTTCAATTATTAAGTATTGTTTCGGATTTTAAAATTCATTGTTTCTTTTTGGCCGACCAAAAAGAAACAAAAAGTCGCTTACTTTTTTATTGAAAAAAGTAAGATAAAAACAAGGGGTTGTTTGCTTTATGAAAACCATTTTTTATAAAAATTGGTTTTCATGCTTTCCAAAAAAATTTTTTAATATTTTTTACAGGAGGCATTGAAATGATAAATGAAACATTAAAAAAAACCGAGGCGGAAAAATTTGTTATCGGAATTGATCCAGGCGATACTGAACATAAGGCTGTACTTGTATCGCCTGCTCGCATTTCATTATGCAAACCTTTCTCAATAAAGGTAAATGCGGAAGGATTTGAAACATTTTCAAAATGGCTTGATCAGATGAGGAAGGAACATAAAATAAATCAGGATGACCTGATATTAGCAATAGAATCATCCTGCAATTTATGGCAGACTTTTGAATTTTATTTCAAAGAAAAAGGATATAAAATTGTTAAAGTCAGTCCTCTGACGACCTATCTTTCAAGAGGATTAAAAAACAGCAATTTATCAAAATCAGACAACAAGGATTGCCTTCTCGTGGCAGAATCAGTATTGAATGGTAAATTCACGGAATGTTACGAAATCGGCAAAATTTATGAAAGACTAATAACGTTGAATATAGCGTTAAATAAATTACAGGATACCTGCGTGCAGGCAAAACTGCGTGTTCGTGGAATACTACATAAAATATTTCCGGAGTTTCTGAACATCCTTGACCTTAATACTGCCACCGCTGGTTTTTTATTGAAAAAATATATTTTTCCTGTTGATTACTTGAAAATAAAAGATTCTGAAATCACTGAACTGGGCGAGGTTTTAAAAAAATTATCTCAATCACAGCACAATTCTGAAACAATTCATAAACTTAAAAATGCCGCAAAAAAATCAATAGGCATCAGAAAAGAATATATTGAAGAAGCTGAACGTATATTGTTCAAAAGTTTTTTTGATGTTTATGAAAATTTAAGCCGCGAGGTTCTGATTGTCGGCGAAAAAATAATTCAAACTGCATATGAATGCAGGGAATTCCATATCCTTGTTTCAGTTAAAGGAATCTCGGAAATATCAGCAGCGCAGATAACAGCTGAAGTTGGAGGATTCTTAAGATATTCTCATTATAAACAGATTGAAAAACATGCGGGATTGAATCTGAGAATAAATCAGTCTTCTAAAACTGCAAACGCAAGGCACATAAATAAAATCGGAAACAAGCGACTCTCAAAAGTTTTATATCAGACAGCGCGGCACGTAACAAATTATGTTCCGGAGGTAAGGATAAAATATGTTAACAGAAAACAGAAACATAAAGCTTACAAGAAAAATATTATAGCTTGTATTTCACCGCTTCTGCGCTTGCTGTTTTCGCTGGTTAAAAATGATAAACCTTATCAACTCGATGAAAACGCTTACAAAGAGCTTTGTGCAATCGAAACAAAATACAATATTAAAAATAAAACCATAGATCATTATACTCCTAAAGAAAAAAGCAGATTCACAAAAAGGCATTTACTGAAAAAAATATAATTTTAAATTGGAGTTCTGGATTATGTGAAATTTTATATTTTAAATTTTTTACAAAATTCAGCGATTCGATTGTTTTATTTCTTTGGCAGATAAAATAATCCACTTTACTGTTTGAAAATTTTGATTGCCTATTATTAACATGGCGCTGTAAGAGGCGGAAACGCGCTCCGTATAACCGCATAAAATAAAGTGTTACCTTTTTTACCGGGTCGGATAAAAAAATTCTTCAATTATTGGCTGATTAACTTCGAGCCGTACGCCGCTGCAAATATAAGCGGCATTATAAATTAAAGTGAGGATGGATATACCGGTAGGAATAAACTAGGGGAACCACGCAGGCAAAAAAAATGACTAAAGCCGTACTGGTTATCGCTGTATTCATAAGGGCATATCTATGCTTTCATAGATGATTTTTTTTATGGTTTGATTTTTTTTTACTTCTGTTTTTTTTAATACTGGAATTTTTTTCTTGACAAAACGGGGGGAGATAGGAGCTATCCTCGTTTTGCCGAAGGCAAAATGACGCGAAGCGCCGAGCCCGTAGGGCTCGAGGGATAGCTCCAAGATAGTCGCTGTCAGAGGTAATCAGGAATCATCATTAATTTACCAAAACGTTCGTTTTCTTTTTCTGAATGATTCCTTAAAGTTAACTGAGAGATACATACGATAAATTCTTTAAGTTTGTCAAAAGCTTCGTCTGTATAAATATCCCCATGTACATGAATACCGTTCAATATTGCCATTATCCATTTAATATAGCATCGAGGTATTAATAAATCTGAAATATCATTCCAGCCAGTTATATTGCCTCGCTCCTTATAAGCTAATCTTTCTAATGATTTATCGCATTCACCCTTACAAGCCCAATAAATACTGTGAATGGTTTTTTTGCCATCTTCGTTATTTCTACTTTGCTCCATAGCAATAATACCGGAATAATTTTTATCAAGCAATTCTTTTCCACAAACATCACATAATAGAGGCGAATAATCAGAAAGTAAATCTGTTTTAGTATCTTTTGGAGCACATATTTGCTTATAGCTTTCTGGAAAAAATCTTTGAATGAGATTGATGCCTTCTCCGCAATTAAGAAGTTCCCTTTCAATTCTTTCATTATCAAGTATGGCAATTTCTAAATTATTATTTTCTTGAATTCCTTTAAGGCGTCTTGATAATGGAGAGCTTATTACAGTAGAATAAAATCCAATAAAACCATTACACTTATGGGCGTTAATTCGATCAACAATATTCTGCTCATCTGCTTCGCTAACAGAAGCTCCGCTGTGAATTCGATGTTTGCAGCTTATCAACCATCGCTTTTCGGAACTTGTCAACGTACCTTTTTGTTTTTCTACTGCAATAATATCTCGCCCACCATCCTGTCCTCTATCCGGTCCTTCTTTGACCTTGAAATGTAATATAATTTCAATAAACTCTCTACAAAATAATTCAAAACTATCTTGTTTTCCATCAGCTTTATTAGCCATTGGAATTTCTTTGAAATTTAGTGCTCCCATTTTTTCTCCTCTGATGGCGACTATCGGACAGTGCTTTTACTCGGCGCGAAGCGCTGACCGCAAAGCGGCCGAGCCCGCAGGGCTCGAGGTAAAAGCAAAAGTTAGATGTCGTACTCTATCCTTTATTGCAATGCAACTGCTTTTTCC
>JAGOBX010000458.1 GCA_017999075.1 Candidatus Babelota bacterium
CATTTATACATATGGGGCTGTGGCGCAGCTGGGAGCGCGCTTGAATGGCATTCAAGAGGCCGAGGGTTCGACTCCCTTCAGCTCCACCAATTTTTTATATTGGTTTACAGTCATTAAATTTACATTAGCAAATAGTTATATTCATTTTGTAAATAAAACGATTAAAAAGAATTGGGAATTTGAAAATTTTAAAACATTTATAAATGCATTTTTTATTTTAAAAAACTAAGACCAGGTTATTTAAAATATATGAAAATTTATAAATATTTAGGAGAATATAATATAATATATGAAAATAAATTTTTTTGAATACACAAAATTTCTTGCCTGTCCCGAATGCAGAAAACCAATTGAATTTATTTCTAACGCTTATTATTGCAATAATTGCAAGAAAAACTATCCTATTATCGATAATATTCCAAGATTTATCGAAATTAAAGACGATTTATTATCAAAAGCAAAAGCACACTGGGAAGATTCCCCTAATTTTCAATATGAAGCGAAATCCGAATTATATACAAAGGAATATTACGAAGAACAGGATAAATGGAGAAAAAATGACATCGACCCTTTTTGTATGAAAGAATATAAATTCAATGAGATTAAAGACAAAGTTATTCTTGATATCGGTTGCGGTTCTGGATGGGTAGTAAAACAGGCTGCAAAAAATGGAGCTATTGTCATAGGTGTTGATTTTGCCGAAAAAGCGTGCATTAGTTCAAGAAAAGCTCTTGACACTTATAGCTTGAATGGATTAATAATACAGGCTGACGCTCAACATTTGCCTATAAAAGACGAAATTATAGATCGAATATTTTCTATAGGTGTTCTGCATCATATACCTAAAACCGAATTAGGCATTGAAGAAGCTTTTAGAACGCTAAAAAAAAAAGGAACTGGATTTATCAGTTTATACGGCAAATTATTTTTTTTCAATAAGCTTATTTTTCCTGTCACTCAATTTTTATTAAAAATTCTATTAAAAGCTCCAAAAGTAAGAGATGGAATTCAAAATACTACAGATTATGACGAATTTTACAGATTTATGGATGGAGCGACAAATCCTATAGGCAGATGGTACACTAATGAGCAACTGATACAAATGTTCCATAAATTTAAGATATTATCCATATCAAAAAGTCATTTTCCCTTAAGATATTTAAACTTATTTGGAATTCCTCTAAAAAAATTAATTCCAAAATTTATACATATAATTCTGGAAAATAATTTCGGAATGATGCGTAATATACAATTTATTAAACATTAAAAATATAATTAAATGAATTTTTAACATATCTGTCAACGGTTTCTGTTTTTCTGATTTTTCAAATTCATATCTATACATATAATTATATTGTGCTTTTAAATAATTTAATAATTTCAAATAATTCAAAGAATTCTTGATTTTTTTTATAATTCACATAAAATGTTTCAATCTAAAATGCCGAAGTGGTGAAATTGGCAGACACGTACGGTTCAGGTCCGTATGGGAGCAATCCCTTGTGGGTTCGAATCCCATCTTCGGCATATTCAATATTATTTCTATTGTACAGTATGGATTTAATCTATGGTTCAACAAACATCTATCCGCAATCAGGTTCGCGACATTTACAGAATAATAGACGCTAATTACAACAGAATCAATGAAGGGTTAAGGGTGATCGAAGAATATTTCAGGTTTATAACTGAAAACATTGATATTCAAAAAAAAATAAAAGAAATCAGACATATACTTTTTTCTGAGATAACCGCAAATTTTGATTATTCAAAACTTCTGGAATTCCGCGACTCGCAAAATGATCCTGGTTCAAAATATTCCACAAATTCTGAATTAGATAAATCAAGCGCTGAAAATATTTTAATATCAAATTTTAAACGGATTCAGGAATCATTAAGAGTACTTGAAGAATATTCAAAACTGATATATCCTGAATCAAGTATAACATTCAAGAAACTAAGATTTGAACTTTATGAAATTGAAAAAAAATGTTGCGGAAATATTGAGCTTTGAAATAATTAAAAATATGTCAAATTTTACTATTGAAGAATTTAATCACAGAATTTCAAAATTACAGAATCATCTTGCATCAAAAAATATTGATGCAGCTGTATTGACCCAGAATTCTGATATTTATTACTATTCAGGTTCGTGCGAACCTCTGTATCTTATTATTCATTCAAAAAAACCTGCTGTGATGTTAGCGAGAAAAGCAATTTCAAGAATACGCGAAGAAGTAAAACACATTGAATTATTCGAATTTTATAATTCTTCTGATATGCAGAAAATAATTGACAAGCTCGAACTGAAAAATTCAGGTTGTATAGGGTTTACTCTTGATACAGTATCGTATTCAACTGTGGACAGGTTTAAAAAAATCATTAATTTTTCTGCTGCTGCAGATATCTCTTTTGACGTAAGAATGCTCAGAGTATGTAAATCAGAATCAGAATTAAATGTCCAGATTGAAGCAGGAAAAATTACTGCACAGCTTCCGGAAGTCATAAAAAAAGTTTTCGTTCCCGGAATGACAGAACTTGAACTCAGCGCTGAAATCGAAAAATATTTCAGACTAAACGGCGGAAGTCCGGTTATAAGATGCAGAAAAGAAGGAATTGAATGTATCGGAGTATGTTCGTCAGGAATTAATTCTCTTTCAGGAACAAAATTTGACGGAATATGTTCAGGTTCAGGAATTTCTTCTGCAACTCCTTACGGAGCAAGCCGTGATATAATACAAAAAAATATTCCTGTAATAATTGATTTCGGATTCAGTTTATACGGATATATTGTAGATATAACAAGAATGTTTTGTTACGGAAAAGTTTCTGATAAAATTATAAACGCATATAATTCAATGTTAAAAATTGAAAATGAACTGATAAAAATTATAAAACCAGGAACTTTATGGTGTGACATTTATGATTCTGCTTTTAAAATGGCTGTTTCTGCAGGATACGAAAAAGAATTTATGGGATTGGATTCTGAAAAAGTAAGGTTTGTTGGTCACGGCATAGGTTTAGAACTGGACGAACCACCGTTCCTTGCGCCTAAAATGAATTTCCTGCTTGAAGAAAATATGGTTATTGCAATTGAACCTAAAGTATCATTGCCTGACATAGGAGTTATAGGCATTGAAAACACTTATATAATACGTAATAAACACAATCAATTACTTACCTGCTGTTCAAATGATTTTATTTATATAAATTAACTTGAATTTTTATTTTTTTCATTTATATTTTAAAATATAAATATTTATAAAATAATTTTAAAAACATACAATGAATCAAAACTATAACGCTGAATATTTATCAGGCGATTCGCCAAAAATATTAATAATCGATGATGACAATGATATTCAAAGAGTTATAACAACGATTTTCAAA
>JAGOBX010000460.1 GCA_017999075.1 Candidatus Babelota bacterium
GGCTATAGATGAATTTGATGTTGTATATTCTACAAATTCAGACGGTACCGGAGATGCAATCGGGCTTTACAAGATCTGGAGGTATTCAGACAATAATCCGTCAGGATTGACTACTGAAGGATATAGAAAACTCGGAGCTTCTGCAAATGGAAACGGAAATATGCCGTTTGGCAGCGGATACGGTTCAGATTATAATCAGATGGGGAGAGCAGAACATATTGTATACGATAAGATAAACCAATGTATTTGGGTTTCTGATATGGAAAACAACAGGATAGCGAGGTATGATATAACTTACAATAATTCATCAAACCTTGAAAATATGATTGAAGATTTGACTATAGAAAATGCCGGGGATACACCGAATATAACAGGTTATCTTGTTTACGGATCAAACGTAAATTATTTTTCTTCTGAAGATCAGTATTACTGCAGAGAAGGAATGAATGATACAATTGATATACTTTTTAATAAAACAATGAGCGTATCAGATACACCTGTTGTAAAGCTTGTTTATGAAGACAATTATGAAACTGATGTCGTTATACATTATTATTCTGCAAACAAACTTATTGTTTTGTTTAATATAATATCAGGACATGACGGAATAGCGTTTTTTCGAGTATCAGGAGCTAAAGATTTGTTTACCACAGGTCAACTGAATGAACCTGATGAATCTGTTAAGATTGTTGTTGATACTCAGCGTCCTGAAAAACCTGTTTTAAATATAAGCAGTCCATATAATGTAACTTCTAACCCTGTTTATCCTTATGTTACAGGAACAGTAAACGACAGAAATCCATTGAAAGTAAGCGTATATACATTCAGCAATGAAACGGGAAGCAGTATATCGTATACTCAGCAAAATATAAATCTTAATCCTGATAAATCTTTTACAGCCATAAGTGTAAATTTGATTTCTCCGTCTCCTTCTGAAAATTATATAGGCGCTGTATGTTATGATAAAGCCGGGAATGTAAGTGAGACATCTGATTTAAAAAAAATAAATTTTGTTAACGGAACTCCTGGAATAGCTTCAGTAACTCCTGATTATGATACAGGATATGTAATTAATACTGCTCATAGTTTTTATATAAAGTATACTGCTGCTGAAAATATTCTTGAATCCTGTACTATAACATTTTATGTTCCTTACGGATGGTCAAATCCGCAGAACGTTCTCCAGACATCTGCCGGTTATGTTAATATAAAAGATACTGACAGTGTTTATAATTTACGTATAAATACGACGTCTTCATCAGATACATTTTTTTCTGTAACTTTTGATTCAATGTTTTCCGGAGGATATTTTACTTTAATATACGGAGATACTTTAAATGGAAATAATCAGAATGCAAAAACATTAATTTCTAATAATGCTGTTTTCGGACAAAATAATTTTACAGTAATCAGGAAAAAACATTCTTCTTCCAACGAACAGATTCAAACCAATGATATATATGTAACCGGTCAACCTTTGAGAATAGGATTTGAAGATAAACTTATAAATACTTTTGTTTTTAAAGGACAGAAAGATGTTTTATTCGGGGAATTGACTTTTTATAATGACAATATAAATAAATCATATAAATTGACAAGTTTTGATATTATTATTAAAGATACTCAGAACTTGGGAATTATTCCATCTGCAGTTATTTCAAAACTATCTGTTAAAGATATTAATGCATCGTATTGTTTAAAAACATCAATAGAAAATTCCGGGAATAAAATTTCAGTTGTTTTATCTGAAAACATTACTATTAATCCTTCTTCATCAAAAACTGTGGGAATATATATTGACATTATGCAAACTTCGGTTTCTTCGGGTTTCAGGATATTTTTATCTGATTCTGACAGTTATAAAGTATTTGATGCTGAAACATCAGGGATACAACTGACGGTATCTGCGGTAAATACATTTGATTCGATGTATTCATCGGCATGCAGTATTAATTCTGCAAATCCTGCAACTGATTTGTATATTGATTATACCGATTATTCACCTGATTATGCAAGTTATGGTCAGGCAGCGACATATATTTTTAAATTATCTTTGAGTAATCCTGTTTTAAATTCGTCATTGATAAAATTGAAATCAATAACGTTTAATTTAACTGACATTGCCGGTTCAGGAATAAATTTCAGTTCTGTAATAAACAGCATCGCTTTAAAAAAATCAGAAAGTTCTTTATACTATTCAAATGTAAGTTCAATGCCTTCGGCAGACAGCATAACAATTAGCTTAACTGATTTTTACATTCAATTCGGCGATACAAAATATATAGATTTATATTGCACTTTTAAAAATGTTTCAGCTATTCAATCGGTAAAGTTTAAAGTTTCAGGGCAGTCAGGTTTTAATGCAGTAGATAATAATCTTAATTCAGGATGTACTGTAAGCATACTTCCTTCGTCTTCAAAAGTTTTTCCTTTGATTTCTAAAGGAACAGCAATGCAATCACCTAATATTTTAAATAAAATTTATACTTCATTTGATAATTCTCAGATATTAACAGGTACAGAATTTTCTGTTAACGCATATTTTAAAATTAATTCTGACAGCGCTAAAGCAGTGGTATTTCCTTCTGCTTCGGATTTAAAATTTTATATAAATAATACTGATTCGAGTTCTGAATTCAGTATTTTATCTATGAGTTCTGCTACTGTTTTTGAAACGGGTTATGCTGGAAATACTATAACTTACACATGTAAACAAAACGGATTATCGTCAGGAAATTTAAAAGTTGATTTTATTGTTTCAAAACCGCAGGGAATTGATTTTAATGATTATTATTACGGCGGACAATCATTGGTATTGAGTGACAGCAAAGCATATTTTGATACTTCCGCTGTTTTGAATATTATAAGCGATTCCATAGAATTAGTTAATTATTCTCTGTCGAATTTTAATGTATATCCTGATTCAAATGGGATACAGGTGTTGAAATTTGTGATAAAAAATAATCAGATTTTAAATGATACAATTGTTTCTATGATTATACGGAAAACTGTATCAAATAACGGAATTGATACGGTTTTTGTTTATTCGGATAATGGCAATGGCGTTTATGATGCTGCTGATACTGAACTTGCTAACTCTGCCTTTCCAGGAAATACGGTATCATTGAATATAAATTATATGATAGGGTCATTGTCAAGTAAACTGTTTTTTGTTACAGTTCATTTGTCAAAAACTTTGACTGATGGAGATACGTTTGATTTTGAAATTCCAGCTAATTCTTTGTATTTAATGAGCGGCCTGACTCGTCCGGCAACTTCTTTTAATTCTTCAGGAGAACTTAGAGCGCAAGTCTCAGGCGACAGGATTTCTATTTATCCTCAGGAAGACACTGTTGCAGTAGGTCAGTATGTTTC
>JAGOBX010000461.1 GCA_017999075.1 Candidatus Babelota bacterium
CCTTTACACCCAGTAATTCCGGATAACGCTCGCCCCCTACGTATTACCGCGGCTGCTGGCACGTAGTTAGCCGGGGCTTCTTCCACAGGTACAGTCATCATATAATCATATTAATATTATATTTATTCTTCCCTGTCGAAAGGACTTTACACCCCTAAAGGCTTCATCGTCCACGCGGCGTCGCTGCGTCAGGCTTTCGCCCATTGCGCAATATTCCTCACTGCTGCCTCCCGTAGGAGTCTGGGCCGTGTCTCAGTCCCAGTGTGGCTGGTCATCCTCTCAGACCAACTACCCGTCGTCGCCTTGGTAAGCCATTACCTTACCAACTAGCTGATAGGATATAAGGGTCTCATCTAACGATAGGTCTTGCGATCCCCATCTTTATTCAAATCGCGATGCCGCAATTTGAACACATGCGGTATTACCACCCCTTTCGAGATGCTATCCCCCATTAAATGGAAACTTTCTTATACATTACTCACCCGTCCGCCGCTTTACTCGAGGAGTTGCCCCCTCTTTCTCGCTCGACTTGCATGTGTTAGGCACGCCGCCAGCGTTCATCCTGAGCCAGGATCAAACTCTCCGATGAATATTTTTCAATATCATATTCGGTAGTTTAATCTACTCAAATTACTTACTTTTGTTTTTTTTTCGGTTCTGTTTAATTTAACTCAATAAATTAACAGGGTCCGGGTACTAAAATTGTCAAATATTTTTTATATTGTTTTCCTTGAAATTCAAAAGAATTTCTTTTTTTATTAAAATTTTGAACACATCTAATATATCATTTTTTTTTAATGTTGTCAAGTAAAATTTTATATATTTTCTTAACACATTATTTTTCAATAAATTAGATATATTTATTTTAATTATTTTATATTAAAATTTTTAATTTCTCAAAGAACAAAAGTTCTTTTCAAATTATACTTATGTTTTAAATATTAAATTATTTAATTTTGGATTATTTTATAGTTGAGTTTAAACTGAAGATTTATTTAGTTTAACTTTCAAACTCTTCCAATATATCATAAAAAATAAATTTGTCAAGTTTTTTAACAATATTTTATATAAACTGTTTATTATCATAACATTGTCGTCATTTAATTTTATATTATTAAACAAAACACCCTAACAAAAGCCGTTATTTCGTGGAATTGAAATAACGGCTATGTAAAAACGGGTGGTGCCGAAGGACGGACTCGAACCGACACGGGAACAAGTTCCCACGGGATTTTAAGTCCCGGGCGTCTACCAATTTCGCCACTTCGGCAAACTATAAAATCAATTATGCGAAAACGCCTTAACCCTTGAAAAATCAAGGTTTTTAATTTATTACACAAATTATAATAAAAAAATTTCGTTTGTCAAGATTTTTTTTGAAATTCATTAGTTTTAACAAAATCTATGGAGTAAAATAAAAACCAAATAAAAACAATGATTACGGAAAAAAAAGTAGTTTTTGATATGAACAATTATTATTCAATTTATAAAAGTTTTTATAAACACATAAAATAATGGAACTGTTTCCAAAATATATTTATATTTTTTTTTACAAAATCAACATTATTGTTTATCAATGTATAAATTTTATATAATGTTGGCCTATTTAAAACATTCACACTTCTTATTTTAGATATTAGTTAAAAAAATTACACAGACAAAATACAAAAATTAATAAACCAATATAGATGGTAATAACAAATAATCGAAAAATTTTTTCATAAATGTTCTGTTTTTCCAATTATCAACAGATATTTGATTGGAATTCTGTATATCATTTAAAAACATTTTTTTTAATTCAACAGTAAATTCTCTATCTAGAATTTCAATATTATTCTCAATGTTCATAAAAAAAGCTCTATCAAGCAGATTAACTGAACCTACTGTGCACCAGATGTCATCAACAAGCATATATTTCGCATGTAAAATATGATCTTTCAATTCATAAATTTTTATTCCGTTTTCTAATAATAAAGAATAATATAACCTTGAAGTCCTGCGTAAAAAAGGCAAATCTGTTTTCGAAGGTAAGATAATCTTAACTTCAACACCGCGTTTAACTGCATTAATAAGAGCATTCCTGAATATTTTATTAGGAATGAAGTAAGCATTGGTAATATATACGTATTCAGTCGAGGAATTTATTATTTTAAGCATAGTTTCAAAAACCAAGCGGTTTTCGAAATCCGGAGACGAATATAATAAACGAGCTAAAGATTTTCCATAAAAATTTTTTTTCAAAGATTCGTCAACAACACTTTTTTTCAAAAACAAATTATCAAATTTCAATTTTAAATTATTTATGCCTGGAAATGGAATATCCTTTCCAAACCAGCCATAACCAGCTTTTTTCCATGTTTGGTCAAATTTTTCTATGATATCAAACAACACCGGTCCTTGTATTTCCACACCTATATCCCTCCAGTATTTATATTCTCTGCCAAGGCCTATTCCGCTGATTACAGCAGTTTTAGAATCCACTATGAGAACTTTGCTATGGTCCCTGTTATTTATTTTTATAATACTCCACCATAAAACAGGATTAAAAAATCTAATTTGAATTTCTGATGCATTTTTTAAATATTTAGAATAATAAAAACTAGGGCCAAAACTTCCAAGCTTGTCAATAATAATTCTAACTTTAACTCCTGATTCCGATTTTTGCTGCAATAATTTAAAAAAATCTATTCCAACTTCATCATTTCTGAAAATATACTGATCAATACAAATATCTTTTTCAGCCGATTCTATCAATGCATACATTCTGCTTAACACCTCATCGCCTGTCTGAAGTAGTTTAAGTGAATTTCCTTCATAAAACTTTATTTTTTCGTTTTTCTCAAGCGTTTCCTTTAAAAACTCAATGCTATTAGAATCGGATTTTACATCATAATTATTTTTGTATTTCAATAAATAGTAAATGCGTTGCGGGGTTGCCGTGCATGAAGATAAATATGATGCTATCAGTAATAATATTATTTTTTTTATCATTCTA
Organism: Candidatus Babelota bacterium; assembly: GCA_017999075.1. Lineage (GTDB taxonomy): Bacteria > JAGOBX01 > JAGOBX01 > JAGOBX01 > JAGOBX01 > JAGOBX01. Next base: position 2,996 of record JAGOBX010000461.1, read on the forward strand.
TTTTTTTAACCCTGCAATATTATCAAATGTTTCATATAAAAATTCCAAGGTTTTTAAATCCTGTTCCATTTCATGAAATTCAATAGTGCAATTTCTGCCGAATCTGACAAAAAATATTTTGTCAATTAATTTTGAAAATTTTTCTGTTTTTTCAATAGTGATACCTGTTTTATTTAATAGCTCAAATACCGTCAATTTATCAGGATTAGCTGCAAAATTGATTTTAAATTTAGCAGATATATAATAAACCAATGAATCGTATATCCTTTCATAAAAAATTTTCGGTTCAATTGTTTCAGATATGTTTTTCAAATCAAATTTATCAAAAACTGTTTTTTTGTTAATTGCCATTTTATTGCATTTTTTTTT
>JAGOBX010000021.1 GCA_017999075.1 Candidatus Babelota bacterium
CTCCGAGAATATCCAATGTTAAGATTATTCCTCTTTTAAAATATCTTGAAGGATACACATATATTTATATAGGGAATTATGAAGAATCAATTAAATCCTTTGATTATTTCCTTAATTCAAAAAATGAATTTTCTGATATTGAAACTTTGATTCAGGATAATTATTTAAAATTGACTTTATGCAATTTGAAGTTGAACCGGTATGATGCTGCTGAAAATAATTTTGAACTTTACGGAAAAAACAAGGTTGTTGACAGATTCGCTGATGAAGCTTTGTATTATAAATCTAACATTGAACTTGGCCCTGATGAAAAAATGCAGATTGACGATCAAATATCAGGAGATACAAGCCGCCTTATAAACGCTATGTTTTATGCATCTCTTTACAAAGAACTTCATAAAAATGCTTCTTTAAAAAATGAAGCGTTTAATGCTGACTGTGACTATATTCTTGGAACAGCTATGAATAAATTAGGCAGGCCTGAAGTTGCTGTTAAATTATTTAATAGATTTTTATCTAATTCAGGATATAATGATAAAACTGATAAAACATTATATTTATTGGCGAAATATTACGGTGAAACCGATAAAAATTTGGCATTGTCATATTACAGGCAGTTGGTGAACGGATTTTTAAAATCTCCGTATTGGACAGAATCATTTTATTTTTTAGTTCAATATTATTTTAATGAAAAAAAATATAGTGAAATTATAAAATATGCGGAAGTTTTAAAAATGAAAATGCTTGATGAAAAAACAGTGAAATCGTACAGATTTGAATTTGATGATTTGCTGTATTACTTCGCTCTATCTTATGAAATGAATGTTTACTATAAGGAAGCCGTTGAATTATATGAATTATACAAAACCAAGTTTAAAACAGGTCTTCATATTGAAGACATTGAATTAAGGTTAAAAAAAATAAAATTTAAATAGGATGGATTGTGATGGAAAATTACCATAAACCTTATTCAAAATTTGATAAATCAGATTTAATACTAAGAGATCATCTTGCAATTGACAGAACCAAACTTGCCAATGAACGCACATATCTTGCATACATCAGAACGTCGCTTACGTTTTTTATTTCGGGAGTATCATTTTTAAAATTCTTTGATCAATTAATTATGCATATTACAGGCTGGATTTTTATACCTCTCGGCATTTATTTTTATTTTTTCGGTCTCTATAAATATCTGAAGTTGAAAAAAAATTTATGAACATTCTAAATTTGAGTTTGAGGTATTATCCGGCTTCTGGTGGAGCTGAAGATTTAAATAAATCAGTTGTTGAAAAACTGGTTGAGTCAGGATATAATTTTACAGTTTACACCACGTATTTAAAAGACCATATAGCTAATTTAACTTATTCTTGTTCTGATATAGATGAAAAGTATGATGCTTGTTATAATATTAAAAGGTTTAAAGCAATTAAGATTCCAGGAACTGTATATCATATAATACCTCAATATATTTTTAATGGAATGTGTTTGAAAAACATTGATTTAATTCATTCTTGGACAATGATGTATTTTCCTGCTTTTTCAGGTTTTTTTTTAAAATATTTAAAGAATAAACCTCTTATATTAAATCCAATTGTAGATGAAAATAACATTGTAAGACGTAGAGTTTATTCCAATACTATAGGAAAATCGGCAATTTCAAAATCAGATTGTGTGGTTTTGCTTACAAAATATTCATTGGATGTTTTGAATAAATATGGGTTTGATATAAAAAAATATGAAATAATTCCTGCAGGCGTTGATGTTACTGAATTTGACAATTCAATTGAAAAATCAATTTTTATAAAACAGGATAGATATAATTTGTTGTATGCTGGACGTATTGCAGAAGGTAAAGGAATAGATGTTCTTGTTAAATCTGTTAAAATGTTGATTGATGAAAAATATGAAGTTCATTTGAATATTGCAGGACCTGATTTCGGATATTATAAAACTTTAAAAAAAATGGTGGATGATTTTGAATTAACAAATCATATAAGTTTTTGTGGAAAACTTTCCAGAACAGAATTGGTTAAATTATTTAAATCATCGGATGCTTTTATTCTTCCGAGCAGATATGAAGCTTTCGGAATAGTTTTGATTGAAGCTATGGCTGCAGGATTACCGGTCATAGGTTCAAATATTTCAGCTATACCTTATGTTATTGATAATGAAAAAAACGGATTGTTATTTGAACCTGACAATCATATTGATTTAACCCAAAAACTTAAAACTATTATAAAAAATAAAATTTTATCAGAAAAATTTTCAGAAAATGCAAGAGAAAAAGTTCTTGAAGAATATAACTGGAAAAGAATAATATCAAAATATTCAAAATTATATGACAGTTTAGTTTGAACCAGAATATTCGGATTTTAAGATACATTTTTGTATTAAATATATAAAAAGATTACATTTTGGTATGTTTTATTTCACGGTTTTTTATAAAAATTATTAAATAAAACAATTTAAATTGTTGATAAAACAAAATTTAATAATATAATTAAAAAAATGTAAAAACGTTGCTATAATAAATGATGTTTTTATAAAACAAATTTATTTAATTGAATTATGATATTTAAAAAATAATCATTAATTCAAAATTTCAGGAGGAATAATCAGGTTATGAGAAAAGATATTTTAAAAAAGTTGGGAACTACTGAATTGAGGCAGTTGACTAAAAATGGAATCAGCGTAGCATCGTATTTCGGAGAAAATGTTTTTGACATAAGAAAAATGGAAAAATATTTATCTCGAAAAACTATAATCGCATTTAAGAACTGGATTAATAATGGAATAAAAATCGATATGAATTGCGCTGATGAAATAGCTGAGGCTATGAAAAATTGGGCTATAACTATGGGAGCTACTCATTATACCCACTGGTTTCAGCCTATGACAGGTATGACTGCTGAAAAACATGATAGTTTTATAAAATTAAACTCTCCTGGCCAGGTTTTAGAAGAATTTTCAGGGAATAAACTGATAAGCGGAGAACCGGACGCAAGCAGTTTTCCAAGCGGAGGAATAAGAAGTACTTTTGAAGCGCGCGGTTACACTGCATGGGATCCGTCAAGTCCTGCGTTTATAATGGAATCAGCTTACAGCAAAACTTTGTGCATACCTTCAATATTTATTTCATATACAGGAGAAGCATTGGATAAAAAACTTCCTTTATTGAGATCAGATGAAGCAGTTAATAAAGCGGCAGTAAAACTTTTGAAAATTTTCGGGAAAGACGTAAAAAAAGTATTTTCAACCTGCGGTGCGGAACAAGAATATTTTCTTATAGACAGAAATTATTTTAATATACGGCAGGATTTACTTTTATGCAACCGCTCGCTTATTGGAGCGCAGTCTCCAAAAGGGCAACAACTTGAAGATCAGTATTTCGGTTCAATAAAAGAGCGGGTTTTAAATTATATGAAAGCAGTTGAAGAAGAAGCATATAAATGCGGAATACCGTTAACTACACGGCATAACGAAGTTGCGCCTAATCAGTTTGAGTTTGCTCCGATTTTTGAAGAATCAAATCTTGCAGCGGATCATAATCAGCTGTTGATGAATATTATGAAATCAGTGGCTCACCGTTTTGGACTTGTATGCCTTCTTCATGAAAAACCATTTGCCGGAGTTAATGGAAGCGGGAAACATTTAAACTGGTCATTAAGCGATGAACAGGGAAACAATTTACTTAGTCCTGGTGAAACGCCTGAAGATAATCTGAAATTTTTAACTTTTATAGTTGCAGTTTTGCGTGCAGTGTATAAACATGCGGATTTGTTATATTCAAGTATTGTATCTGCAGGAAATGAACACAGACTTGGAGCCAATGAAGCTCCCCCTGCTATTATTTCAGTATTTTTGGGAGACTATATCAGCAACCTTTTAGATGAAATTGAAGCAGGGAAAAAAACGTCTATTAGTAAAAAAAATTTTGTTGATTTTGAAGTGGGACGCTTGCCGAAATTTATAAGAGATAATACAGACAGAAACAGAACGTCTCCATTTGCGTTTACCGGATCAAAATTTGAATTCAGAGCTGTAGGTTCTTCTCATAATATTGCGACTCCTATAACATTTATAAATACGATAATTGCAGAATCGCTTGATTATTTGTCAGAACAGCTTAATAAAAGAATAAGTAAAGATAAGGATAATTTCGAAGACGCTGTATTCGGATTGCTTAAAGAAATCATAAAAGAAACAAAAAATATCAGGTTTGAAGGAAACAATTATTCGCAGGAATGGGTAGAAGAAGCTAAAAAACGAGGGTTAAAAAATGAACCGTCAGCCGCAAAGGCTTTGAAAGCTCTTATTAAACCTGAAAATATTAAAATGTTTGAAAAATATAAGGTATTCAATTCAAACGAAATTTCTGCGAGATATCATATTTGGGTTGAATTATACTGTACTTTATTGATTATTGAAGCAAACACTATTATTGAGATGGCTAATGCTAATGCAATACCTGATGCTTTGGATTACCAAAAATTATTACTGGAAAATTTAAAATCAATACTTGATATAGACGGATTGAAATATGATAATGCTGCGATAGAAGATTTAAATGAACATCTTGGCGATGTTTCAAATAAAATTTATTACGTTAGAAAAAACGTTAAGTTATTATCTCAAATTCTTATTAATATAAAAAATCTTGAATCTGAAGAAAAATCAGAACGTATTTTTAAAGAAATGAAACCTATGATGGAACATATAAGAAAACATATTGATGAACTTGAACTTGTTGTTCCTGATAGAAATTGGTCACTTCCAAAATACAGAGAAATGTTGTTTTTAATTTAAGTTTAAAAAAAATTAACCGGATAACAAATTTATTTTAAGCAGATTATGAACTGTTTTAATAATTTTGATATCCGGTCAATTTTACTGATTCAATAATTAAAAAACGATAAAATTATTGAATGAAAAATATTTTTTTTTGCTGAAACAACAAACCAATATTTTGCCGCATTTTTTCAAGATTATTATATCTGCAAAGTGAAGATATTTTTTTATTGACTATAAAGATTAATAAAGTATAATAATTTATCAAGTTAATAAAAGTATATTCGCAAAGAATTGTTTTAGGTTAGTTCTGACGTAAATAAAATCAAAAAAATTCCTGAAACATCATATTTCCCGAATATAAAAAAATAAAATGAGGTAGGTTAAAATGGAAGTTAAAGAAACAAGAAAAGAAAATTCTGTAATTAGTTTGTATTTTGAATATCAGTTTGATGAATTAAAAGAAGAATTCAAATCAGCATTTAGAAGCATGAGCAGGGAAATAGCATTCCCTGGATTTAGAAAAGGAAAAATGCCTGAAAACTTATTGAGACAACGCGCTATGCCGTATATAATTTCAAATTTTAAAGAAGAATATTCTAAAAAAATTCTTAGAGAATATATTGAAGAAAAAAAATATAAATTGTATAGCTTCCCTGCTGTTACTAAAATTGAATTTGATGAAAACCAGCCTTTTATTATGGAAGTTGAATTTGAAGTTTATCCTGAATTCAAACTTAAACCTGAAGATTATAGCGGATTAACTATTGATAAAATAGAATATGAAGTAACTGACACTGATGTTGATAATGAAATAAAAAATAATATAAAAAGAGGACGTTTTACATTATTTTCAGATAAAGAAGGGAAAATTGATATTAATGATACTGTTTATGTCAATTTATCAGGAAAAGATAAAGAAGGAAATGAAATTTCTTCGCTGAATATTAAAGATTATCCTATAAATATAAGAAAAAAAGTTGAAGTTAAAGACGGTGCGAATTTATTAGTTCTTGATGAAATAAATAATAGATTAATCGGTTCAACAAAAGAAAATAAAATTGAGTTTGAATATTTGTTTGATAATACTGTGGAAAGCGAGGCGCTATCTGGAAAAACAGCAGTAATAACTATTGAAATCAATAAAATTCAGGAAGAAACATATCCTGAAATCAATGATGAACTTGCTGCAAAAATGAAATATGATTCTGCGGAACAAATGCGGAATCAGATTAAAGAAAATTTGATTTCTGAAAAAAAACAAAATGAAGAATCAAAGGCGATAAACGGATTTATAAAACAAATAGCTGACCGTGTTAAAATAGATATACCTTTGACAATGGTTGATAATGTTAATTTGCATCAGCGCGATTCTATGGAAAAAAGTTTTGAAATGTATAATATGAAAAAAGATTCTTTTTACAGCATATTAAAAACTACTCCGGAAGAATGGCTTATAAATAACCGCGAAAATGCAGCGTATTCTGTTAAAGAACATTTAATTAAAAACGGTTTGATTGAACTTGAAAAAATAGAAGTTACAGAAGAAGAAGTTAATGCAGAATTGGAAAAAATTGCAGCTGAACATAAAACTGATAAAACTAAAGTTAAACGTGATTTAATAAAATCTGAACGTTGGGAATCGTTTAAAGACAGTTTAAATGACCAAAAACTTGAAAAACATATTATTTCGAAGTTTCAAAAATAATAATTTTAATTTGTAATTTTAATTTATTAATTTTGCTATCAGGCTTTATTTAAATTATATGAGCAACCAAAAATGGTATTTCGGAAGATACGGCGGGAAATTTGCTCCTGAAATTCTTTTACCCGCTTTAACAGAACTTGAACAGATATTTTTTAAATATAAAACTGATAAAAGTTTTATATCTGAATACGAAAAATATTTAATTGATTATGTCGGAAGACCTACTCCTTTATATTTTGCAGAAAGGTTTTCTTCAAAATATTGCGGAAACAATAAGGTTTTTATTAAAAGAGAAGATTTGTGTCATACAGGTTCTCATAAACTTAATAATGCTCTTGGTCAGGCTTTACTAACAAAAAAAATCGAAAAAAAAAGGGTTATAGCTGAAACTGGTGCAGGACAGCACGGGGTTGCAACAGCTACTGCATGCGCTTTGTTGAATCTTGAATGTGTTGTTTATATGGGAAAAACCGATGTTGAACGGCAGTATCCTAATGTTCAGAGAATGAAGCTTCTCGGAGCTAAAGTGATACCCGTGGAGTCAGGAAATATGACTCTTAAAGATGCAGTAAATGAAGCTATGAAAGACTGGGTTGCTTCTCATAAAACCACGCATTATATTTTAGGTTCTGTTATTGGACCATATCCTTTTCCTGAAATAGTATCATTTTTTCAAAGTGTGATAGGAAGAGAAACATCATATCAGTTTAAAAATAAACTTAAAACTAATCCTGATACTATAATCGCATGCGTTGGAGCTGGAAGCAATGCAATAGGAATCTTTAAACATTATATTGATAAAAAAATCAAATTGGAGCTTTATGGAGTTGAAGCTGGAGGAAAAGGCGTTAATACCGGTGAACATTCAGCTAAACTTTATAAAGGTAAACCCGGAGTTTTACATGGAAGTTATACATATTTATTGCAGGATAAAAATGGACAGATAATAGAACCGTATTCAATATCAGCTGGTCTTGATTATCCGGCTGTTGGCCCGGTTCATTCTTATTTGAAAGATGAAAAAATAGTAAAATACACCTCTGTTACGGATAGAGAAGCATTGAATGCTGTAAAACTTTTAAGTCAGTCTGAAGGTATAATTCCTGCGCTTGAAAGCGCTCATGCAGTAGCGTACTGCTTAAAATATTGTAAAAAAAATCAAAATAAAAAAATTGTAATATGCCTTTCAGGAAGAGGAGATAAAGATTTAAATACAATTATTGAAAAGTTGTTTTAATGCTTACAAAAACAATATTACGTTATTCTGATTTATATATTGAATACGCTAAACAGAATTTTAAAGTTATGCTTGAATACCGCGCAGATTTTTTTATAGGTGCGTTATCAACTTTTTTTTTACAGCTTGGAAGTATTGCATTTGTTTGGATAATTTTTAATAATATAAAAGATTTAAACGGATGGTCGTTTTATGAAGTTGCTTTTATATTTGCTTTAACGACTATTGCAAAATCAATTAATCATATATTTTTTGATAATTTTTGGGTTCTTGGATGGCACTATATAAGAACCGGAAATTTTGATATAATTCTTACCAGACCAGTTTCTCCGCTTTTTCAATTGATTGCCAATAAAATTCAGCAGGACGGTTTTGGAAATTTAATAATAGGTTTGATAATTTTTTTCAAATGTATAATTGAATTAAATTTAAATTTCACGTATATTGACATATTTCTGTTAATTGTTTTTATAATTTCCGGAGGAATGATTTTTGCCGCTATAAATTTTATAACATGCACTTCTTCATTTTGGATTATTCATTCGCATACTTTAATAAGTTCTGTTTTTACTTTTCACGAATTTGCATTGTATCCGCTTACAATATTTAAAAAAAGTGTTATAATATTACTTACTTGGGTTATACCTTATGCTTTTTCAAGTTTTTATCCGTCAAATTATTTTTTAAATAAAGGATTTAAAGAATTATCTTATTTAACTCCGGTAATTGCAATAGTATTGTGGTGTATTGGAATGCAGTTTTGGAAATCAGGATTGAAGAATTATACCGGAACAGGTTCTTGATATTTTAAAATTATAAAGAGGAAATTGTTAAAATGAAAGTACTTATAATTGATGATTCGCCTATAGCCAGGTTTGAATTAAAAAGTATGCTTCAAAATGTAGGATTCGAAAATTTTTATGAAGCAGAGAACGGTGATGAAGGATTTGAACTTGCTAAAAACATCAAACCTGAAATAATTTCGCTGGATATACTTATGCCTGGAACTGACGGGGTTGAAATATTAAAAAAATTAAGAAAGGAACTACCTGATTCTAAAGTTATAATGATTTCAGCTTTAGGCAAACAACATACATTAGTGGAATGTCTTAAAATAGGAGCAGTGAATTTTATAGGTAAACCTTATTTAACAGAACAGGTCGAAGAAGTATTCGGCTATTATCTGAACCTTAAATAAATTTTACTGTGTTAATTAGATAAATTTATGTTATGATACGTCAGAATCAATTAATTTTATAGCTTTGAACCTGCAAGTGTTGTAACATACCTGACATTTAATACATTTCGACTGGTCGATAACATGTTTTTCTTTTTTATTACCGGAAATAGCCTGTACCGGACATTTTTTCAAGCATAACCCGCATCCTTTACAATCATCTGTAATTTGAAGTGTTGGTCTTGGAGCGATTGAATCGGTTATTGACTTTATCGGTTTTACAGGACATACTGTATGGCATTTCCCGCAATCTATACATTTGGTATAATCAATTACAGAAAGATTGTTTACTATTTCTATTGCTTGAACCGGACAAATTTTTTTGCACAATCCGCATGCTATACATGCAACATCGCACTTAGATTTTGCTGTTTTACCTTTATCGTGATTTTTGCAAGTTACGGACACGTGATTTTTTTCTGATAATAATGTGATTATATTTTTTGGACAGGCTGTTACACATGCACCGCATCCCACACATTTTTTTTCTAATATTACAGGAATTTTGCCGTTTTCAAAAGAAATCGCATTGAATTTACAGACTCTGAAACAATTACCTAACATAAGGCATCCGAATTCGCATAATTTCGGCCCTGTTAGAAGTTTGTTTGCCATTTCGCAATCGTTAAGTCCTTTATATTCGAATTTGTATCTTATATATTCCTGCTCGCCTCTGCATAAAATTCTTGCAGTCTTGCGGTCGGTTTTTTCCACAGTTGCGCCGAGAATATCTGCTATTTTTTCCGCTGTTTTCGACCCGCCTGGCGAACATAACGTGACGCTTACTTTTGATCCCGGTTTTCCAAGAGCTTCAGCATACCCCATACATCCAGGAAAACCGCAGGCTCCGCAATTAGCTTTCGGTAAAATTTCAAATATATCCGACACAGTTTTGTCCACTTCTACAACAAGTTTTTTTGAAGCAACGACTAAAAATACAGAAAATGCTACTCCTAAAATTCCTAACAGCATTACAGCTATGATTATTGTTAAATTCACTGAATTTCTCCTGATTTTATTTTTTATATTTTGGAAACAGTTCCATTGTTAATATAAATGTTTTCACAATATTGTTTATATTATAATCATTAATTTTTAATCGTCAATATAAGTTTTTATTTAATGATAATTTTTGATCCGAATGAGTTGCCGCGTATATTTTCGTTATACATTAATTCTGCAAATGCAGAAGGATTTGTAAATGTCCCTTCTACTGCAGCTTTAACTCTGAAATAAAAATTATAATTTCCCTGAGGCAATTCATTATAATAATATCTTATTTCATCATCGAGATACATTGAATATGATGGCTGTAAAGTTAATTTTTCCGAAGGTTTTGCAATCTCAGATGATATTTCAAGAGCAGGATTCATCGGTTCAAATCCGGCGGCTATAGGAACAGTTACCACTACGAAATTTTTCTTTTTAGGATTTATCACAGATGTATGGATTTCAATTATGTCTCCTATTTCATAATTTAATGATGTTCCGGGTCTGCTGATTTTGTTTCGCTTAATAATAGAATTATCAGCGTCTATTTTAATAAATTCCATATCTACGACGAAACCGCTGTTTTCCTGACCGACCAAATATCCTGCCAATGCAGGAATATAAGATGTTTTAAATGAAGCAAATACTTTTTTTTCATTTTTTTTCATTACAACTTTTCCTGATTCAGTCAAGTTTGTTTTATAAAACTGCACAGGCGATTTTGAAGTTAACTCAAATTTCTCTTTAGTTTTTCCAAGCGTTATTTCGAATTCTGTATTTTCATATTTTTTCTCGGGAATGGAAATAATATCTTTTAATGCCAAAAGAGCAGCGGCATTGTTGATAGTGTTTCCCCAGCCATTATCCTTTCCGAGTAAAATCAGTTCATCAATCATCTGGTTCAATTTTGCGTTATTTGAATCGGTTCTCCACAATGAACGTACCATATTTGAAAGAGTCCGTTTTTCAGGACTTAACACTAAATCAGAATTATTATTTACCGGATAATTTTGAAGTCCTGAATATTTTTCAATTCCGTTTCTTAATGTAAAAATTGCATTTTCCCACAGTTCTTTTCTTAATTGTTCTAAATATTTTTTTTCAATTTTATTGCTGTTTTCAATTAGAGCAATCATTAATTTTGATTTTGAGTACAAATCCATATAATTAATTTTTTCATATAATTCTTTTCCATAGGAACTATCAAAATAACCCGCTCTTCCAAGAGAATATAATGCTTCAACGCGTTCGAGAAAAGACTGGCCGTCTATGAAATTTGAATAATCTGAACGTAAAGCGTTTTGTAAGACAGTTATAGGTCTCGCGAGTAATTTATCGGAAAATTTATATCCTGCTTTTTTTGCTTCAACAAGAAATTCAACTGTGTATGCGGTAAGATAAACGTATCCTTCACTTCCAGGCCAATATCCGTATAATCCGTCAGAATTCAGACATTGTTCTATATAAAAAAAAGTTTCATTGATTTTTTCTTCGATTGATTTGACAAGTTCTTTCATTTTAAAAGAATCAAGGATTCCTCTTAACGCTACTGCAGAATAAGCTTGGCTTATTTTTTGTTCCAGGCAGCCGTGCGGATATTGAGCAAGATACGATAAAGCATCGGCAGTTTTTAAAACGGCGATTTTGTCAGTTGCCATAAATTCGCGAATTAGACTGTTTTCTCTAAATTTTTCTTTTGGAAAAGGGAAACTGTAGTCTGAACCTGCTGTAAGCTCAGTGTCATACTGGTAAGAAATTTTTTTGCGGTCATCTTTTATAGGAAGGGTTATTTCAAAAGCGTCTCCTGCATTATCATAAATTCTCGTAAGCGATATTTTTATCTTCATATCTGTTTCGTTGATTTTCCCTGATTTTATAAGTTGCGGCGTTTGAATTTTTATATTGAAAAATAACTGTTCTGCCGCGTCTGATTTAATAAAAATATTTTTTTGTGTTTCGCCGATGATTTCCGCGTTTTCAGTTTCAATCTCGCATTTTACATTTCCCGAATCGCCTTCTATAATTCGGCCTATTCCTCCTGCTTTGAATTCGTCTCCTATTCTTACAAAACGTGGAAGAGCAGGTTGAATAATAACAGGCAGCCGAACTGAAACTACAGATTTTGCAGTGCCGAATTTTTCTCCTGTTTTGTCGCATACAACAGCACGGATTTTGAAATTAGTCAAGTCGTCTGAAATATTGAATTTTATTGATATAATTCCGGAATCTCCTATTAAAATTGAAGGATTGTAGTAAGGTACTGTTTTAAAATTTTTTCTAACTGTATTTTTTTTCTTTATGTCTCCGCGTGATTTTCCGTCACCGCCTACTTCTTCATTTAATAAAACCTTTCCTATAATTTTATTTCTGTAATCGATAATTCTGACTGAAGAAGGCAAAGGCTTAATCATATTTTTCAGCGGATCAATATTTTTCTCCTGAGATAGAGATAATACTGCCTCATCAACAAGCCAAAATGTTAATTCTCCGGAAACTGGTTTTAAATTATTATCGGTTATTTCTACTCTAAATTCCACTTCGCTTCCCGGTAAAACCGTTCGAGGATGAATTAGTTTAACGTTTATATCATTTTCTACAGGTTTAATTTTTATATAGTTTGTAGAACAGACTGTTTGAGGCTTGTTTATATCTATTTTAGACTTTTTAATAAAATTGTTGGAATCCGAATTTCTTCCACGTATTAACATAAAATGAGCCGTAAGTTGAGGCGTAAAATTTTTTGATATGGGAATTTCTATCACCGCATTTCCATTTTCTACAACAGACCATGAATAAACATTTTTTTCAGGTTCTTCTATTACTGTTAATATGTTTCCAGTTGAGAACGGGCTTTTAACAACAAGTTTGGCAATTTCTCCTGGGTTGTAGCTGTCTTTATCCGAAACTACTTTAAAAACATTATCTACGGCTTTTTCCCATGATACAGGTTTATCTGAATCTGATATATAAAAATCAGAAGATACTGCTTGAATTCTTCCTAATCTGTCTTTTCCTTCGATTTCTAAAATATAAACTCCTGAATTCAGATCAGGAATATCAATAATTTCAGTATTTTTTTTTGAAATAATTTTTTTTTCAAATATCAGGTTATCTACACTTTCAGTTACATATTCTGCTTTTGACTGAGAAAAATTTGCTTCACGCAAATATGAATGCCATTCTCTCTTTAATAATTTTACAGTCAGATTTACTCCTTCGCATAATTTTCCGTCAAATGATACAACCTTGAATTCCGGTTTTATCATATCTGATTTATAAAATATTTTATTGTTTTTCAATCCTATCACAAAAGGAGGCAATGAAATTATGTCTTTTGTTCTTGTTACTGATTGCTGGTCAATATCCGTAACAGTAGCTTCAACACTGTAAATTCTTGGAGACCCATCGATTTCAGAACCAGGATTAATAACAATATTGCAGGCACCTGAATAGTCAATCAATCCGGAATCTTCTTTTAATCCATAACTTGAAAATGACTGGTAATTTCCGAAACGGTTATCTGAAGAATAAATGAATCCGTCTTTTGTTTCCGATAAATATGCATAAGGATATTGAATAATACGCCATTGGACAGGTCTATTTGTTATTTTTCCGCCGGCATAATATTCTGCAGTTGTTTTAATATTAAATGGCCTGTCATTAGGGACAGAATCAGCAGAATATAATTGGATATCAAATGTAGGTATTTTATAAGCTTCTTTTTTAAACTGGGTTTTTGCAGCCAATGAAATTATTTCTTTACTGTCTTTTACGCTTACTGTATAATCTCCTGTAGGAAGTTTGTCCTCAATAAAAGTATAATTAAAACTTCCGAATTCGGATAAACTGATTTTAGATTTCCAGATTTTGTCGCCCGGGCCTTTTATTTCAAGAACAAACCTGTCATTAAGTTCACGAGGAATAATTAACATCCCTTTATTTTTTTTTCTTATATATCCTTTAACAAAAACTTCTTCGTCAGGTTTATAAATAGGCCTTTCAGTAAATACGTGCAAAAAATATTCATTGTCATTTTCTAATGAATAAGGATCGTTGTTGAGCCAGTTAAGCCAGTTTGAATTTTCAGTTCTATACCAGTGATTATTTACAAAATAGGGAGGCGGGGTAACCGGATTTAATACCAGCATATCTTCATCTTTGCTGATTAAAATACGTTTCAAATTAGCATCTAATCTTTTTTTGTGGATATATTCGAAAATTCCTGATTCATCAGTAAATCCTTCAATTAAATTTTTCCAATTATCATTATTTTGATTATAAGGTATACCTTGAATTGTTATTTTAGCTGATTTTATTGGATTTCCGGTTTTCACAGAAGTAACTATAAATTTGATGCATTGTTTTTCTTCCACCACACTTAATGACAAATCTGTAACCTGTATTCTTACATATTTTCTTGATGAATCACCATTTAAACGCCGTGTTCCTACAAGGTATGTCCCGGGTTTGCCAATTCCGGAAATATCTTCAAAATATTGTTTTAATGAAATGCCGAACATTATTGTTTTATTATAATCTGCCGATTCCAAATCCAAAATTTTTGATATTAATGGAGAACCGAGCATTTTTATATGTTTTGAAATTTGATCATCATTAATACTATCGTTTTCATTACTTTGGTTTTCTGTATTTTCATAATATTCTCCATTTTCTTCATCATTATATCTTTGCCGGAAGTGAGTTTCCTGAATCTGTTCAGCAACTGCTTCGTTTGTATTAGGTTCCTGTCCTGGACGCGGAGGTTCATTTTTTTCATTTATATTTATAGGTTTTGAAGGAAACGGCCAGAATGCTCTGTTTAACGGATCTATTTTATAAATTCTTAAATCTATTTTTTCTTCACTTCTGCCAGTAACAGGAAAATCCTGTGGACCGAATAATTCAACAATTCCTTCACTTTGTTTCCAATTGAATAATGATTCATCGCGTTTCATAAAAAAATAAAATTCAACATTTTTTTTCAAATCAAGATATCTATTATCAACATCTTTTATTTTTGCTGGAGATATAATTGCTTTATATAATTTTTCTTTCTCAAATTTTCCGTAAATATTAATGTTTTGACCGCTGACATCGAAATTAACAATTTCTGCTGAAGGAGAAAAGCGTACTAATTTTTTTATATCAGATAATGTCAATGCTGATAAAGGCGATGAAAAATTTAAAACTATAGAATTTTGCCTGATTCCGGATATTGCTTGTTCTTTGTCATACAAAACACCATTTTTTGTTATAGGTAAAATTGCGGATTCAGGAATACCGGCATATTTTAATTGAAAAGTTTCTTTAGTTGAAAAACAATATTTTATTGAAGATTTTTCGTCGTCGATCGCGAGCTTGAAATTTAGTATTGTCTTAATTCCGGATTTTATCGGTTCTTTTAGAGATATTATATATTTTGCATTTTGATTTTTAGAATACCGTTGTGCCTGTTTTACAGAAAAATCAGACTGAGGAATAATAATTTTGTTGTCAGCGTCAGTACCAGGAAGTTCAAACTGTTCTATTTGTATCATTTTTTTCAAGTCATTTGTGGAAATTTCATATTTGAAAGTTAAAGTAATATCTTTGATTTCAGGATTGTCATTTGAATTGTTGGCAGGATTCATTGAGTCAGGTGGATCCATCAATGTAATAAGGCTGTGCTTATGGTTTCCAACCTGCACAAAATATTTTTTTAAAGGAAACCATTGAGATGCCGGTCTTAACTGTAAAGTTTTATCGTCTATCCATCTGTATTCTCCAGATTGTTTGAAATCGGTTATAATATATTTTGAAGGATTATCTTCAGAACAAGGCGCTTCTTTTTTTTGAGAAACTCTGA
>JAGOBX010000462.1 GCA_017999075.1 Candidatus Babelota bacterium
AATTAAAACAAACGCCGCAAATATTATTTCTATTTACCCGCGTATTTTACATTACTGCGCGTCAAATCTATTCAACAAAAGCAGACAAAAATGATTCGATTGATAATAACTGCGATTCATTTAAAACATTAAAAAAAATTATTGGCGGTCTGGATTCAAACGATTTACAGGAAAGATTTTATCGGTTAATTGAAATTATCATTAGATTAGTTGAACGCCGGCATATATGGAACGAATATTTGAATGCTTTGGAAGCAATTTTCAAACTCAAGGATTTCTTTTGTTCTATGTTCGAGAATATGGCGGCTGAATTAAAAGAAGAATTTATATTCAGACCCGTAGATATTGTTTTTGAAATCGGCGCGGATAATCTCAATCAAATTGAATTATTCCTGCTTACCGCTCATCTGCCGGATATTTTTCAGCATCATTATTATTTTAAGTCACTGCATTTATCTGGAACAGCTTATTCTGAATTTACTGAAAGTATATGGCTTGAGTTTTTGAACAAAACAAATTCGCCGGCAATCAAACTCGATATTTTGCTGCGCGCAAGGCATTTCAATAATCTTAATCTGTTAAAATATGTTAAAGAATACAATCAATCGCTCGACAAAAATCTTTATATAATTGAATTATTAAAAATTATTGACGAAACAGATGCGCAATTCGATGTATTGCTTAATTCTATCAGCGAAGATAATAAATCCTTTGCAGTTAACGAAATTTTATATAATAAATTACGCGAGCCGCATTCCGCGATTGTTCGCGGCGATTTATCTTTGATTAGAAAGCTGAGCGTTTTAGAATATAAATACCTGCATTTTACAGTTAATAACCTTATTACATTACCGTATTATTATAAATATTATTTATATAAAAACAGGAATGAAATTAAACATAATTTTGCAACTGATTCTGACAGTTCAACCGATAATAATTTTTTTGTTTTTATTATGAAATATATAATTGCCGTATTGGCTGATTCGGATAACTCAGTATCTCTTCAAGATATTATGAAGACATTCTTGAATTTTGGAAAGTTTGAAAATTCCGCTGATATTTACGCTTATTTTGATAAAAATATGTTCGAACTCTCTGCGCTGATTAATAAAAATAATTATAAAGAAATTTTATGCGATGATTATATTGAAAATAAAAAAATGAATTTTCTGAATATCAGGATTGCAATTGATATTGTAAATAAAATCGATGCGGAGTATGCTTGTTCATATCTTAAAACTAAACTTGAAAATCTTTATGCAGCCGCCAATAATAAGATTGAATTTTATCAGAATATTTTTACGGTGTTTGCCTATGATTGCGGCGCGATGGATGCGGATTATTATTTTAAATACATTGAGCGGGTGCCGGCCGCTGAACTGAAATTTTCGGTTAAAAATATTTTAACTAATTTTATCAGCGGTTTTAAAAAATCAGGAAAAAATGATAGAGCGGACCTCTACAATAAATTGATTAATGTTAACGAAAATAATATTTATAAATTATGCGCGGTTATTGCAATACTTGAAAACTGCAACGAAAATGACAATAACGAATTTTCTAAATATTCAACGCAATTATTTAAAATAATTGATATACTGGATAATGAAAATAAAATTCGCGTAATTGATTACGAACTTTTAAATGTTTTTATAATGCGCGATAATAAAGCGGATGTTATTCAGCTTATTGCAGTAATCGAACGATTGCTTGAGAATAATAAAAATAATATTTATATGTATTTGCTTGCGCTTGACGCGGCAGGATTTTCTAAATATTTGAATAGAAATTTTGTATGCAGGTTGGCTGAATATCTTTATGATAATATCGCGTATTTAGAAAATTGTTCTGAATATTACGGTTTTACAGATGCAATTTCAGGACAAAATAATGAATTTCCGTTTATACGCAATTTGATTGATTGTTTAGTTGAAGCAGGTTTTTTCGAAAATAATAATAAGACGCTTCAGAATTTTATAAAAAGGTTTGCGCGGTTTCCGCAATATACAATGTATCTTACAGGCAAATTAATTTATAAATATTTTGAAACTCAATCTGATGAGCATAAAAAAATAATGTTGGCTAATATGATTAGCGATATTGATTTTATTAATACGCGGAATTTTGAATAATAAAAGGATGTGCAAAATGGATATTAAAAATTCAATATGTGTGATAGGTATAGGCGGCGCTGGTATAAACTGCATTGAAACAAACATTATAAAAAATAAATCGCTTTTGGATGTTGATGTTTTTGCGGTTGATTCCGATAATCAGACATTAGACAAGGTTAGAAATAGTTGCGTATTTCCTATTCAGACAGGCGTAACATCATTGAACGGCTTGAGTTCGGGCGCGGATTTGCTTAACGGGCGGCGCGCGTTCAAAGAAAAAGCGGTCGAGATTGAAAGCATTTTAAAAAATAAAAAATTAGTAATTATAATCGCCTCGCTTACGCGCGGCACAGGCGCAGCCGGTATTTTCGAGATTATTAATATTGCTGAAAAATATTCAATCAATATTATACCGATAATAATCAACCCATTCGATTTTGAAGGTCCGCAAAACCGGTTCGTCAATGATTTGCATCTTTATATTATCTCGCATTTTAATAAACATATTTTCATTATTGACAATCAGAAAATGATGAACTTTCAAAACGAGAATTTTGTTAATACCTGCGAAAAAGTTAATATTATAATCTGGAAATTTATTAATCAGATTTTGAATTACTGTATTTTGAATCAATCCGCCAGAATAATGCCTGCGATGTTTTCAGCAGCCGAAAACACTGAAGACATTCTTAAAATTGAAGTTTATGATAAAGAATTTAAAAATATCAGCGGGCTTGTAACGCGCATACGCAAAGACGCTGCGCTGATGAATAATTATATGTCGTCATTTATCGGCATCATTGAATCGTATAAAAAACGCATAGAAAAACTTGAGAAAGGCGAGACAACGATTGAAACCGCAGTCAATAAACCCGTTAATTTTGAGGTATATTCACAAAATTCAACTGCCGTTACTATTGCCGGAACATTCAATAACTGGGAACCCGATATGTATAAACTGAATTCTGTCGGCAATGACAAATGGCAGATTATTCTTAATCTACCGACCGGCAGATATGAATACAAATTTATCGCTGACGGCGACTGGGACAAACTTAATCAGTGGAACAGGGTAACGGTTATAAGATGACTAACTGAATTTGATTTCAATTTTATTTAATAAAAATTATTTTATATAAAATGCAATGCATAAGAACAAGTTATAAGAAATGCAGCCCTAAAGAAATATTGACTAACAAAAAAATTACATTTATAATATATTAATTTT